>JAYTRW010000033.1:0-2303 GCA_043745985.1 Methylotenera sp. | reverse complement strand
TTGATTCACTGACTGTTTATGCAGGTGTTCATTCGCAGGTTTTTGGATTTTATCGCGCGCTCTCAAGAGTATTTCCTTATGCAATCTATTACAAAATTGAAGCTGAGAGGGTGATTGTGTGGCATATACTAGATTGCAGAGCGAAGCCAACCCGCATAAAGAGGATGCTTAAAAACTAATGCAAACATTTACTTCCTTACTTTCAAAACTCCTGCCACAAGATAGAGTTTTCACCGACCCTGTAGATTGCTACGCTTATGCTTATGATAATTCGCGTATCTTTCATGCACCTATCGCTGTAGTTTTTCCACTGAATACCGAAGAAGTACAAGTTGTAATTAAGCTTTGTAATGCGCATAAAGTGCCAGTGGTGCCGCGCGGTCGTGGTACGGGCACTGCGGGCGGTAGCGTGCCTGAAGCTGGCGGCGTGGCGCTGTCCTTAGAGCGCATGAATAAGATTATCAGTGTAGATCCAGATAATCGCATGGCGATTATTGAACCAGGTGTGCTAAATCAAGAGTTGCAAGATGCAATTAAAGGTGTTGGTTTCTTTTGGCCACCAGATCCATCAAGCGCGGCTTATTGCAGCATCGGTGGCAATCTTGCCACTTGTGCGGCAGGCCCGCATGCTGTGAAATACGGTGTTGCACGTGATCATGTGCTCGGTTTAAAAGCGGTGACTGGTAATGGCGACATTATTAAAACTGGCTGCTATACCAGTAAAGGCGTGGTTGGTTACGATTTAACGCGATTATTGGTTGGTTCTGAGGGCACGCTGGCTGTGATTGTTGAGGCTACACTCAAACTCACCCCTTTACCAAAACATACAGGCGGCATCACAGCCGAGTTTGCAGATACCGCCAGTTGCGCGCGCGCGATTGCAGCGATTATGGCGCAGCCATATACGCCTAGTGCCTTAGAGTTTTTAGATAATGGTGCATTGAATTTAATTCGAGGCCGTCATAAAAACTTATTGCCAGAAAATGCCCGTGCTTACTTGATGATAGAGGTCGATGGTGCGCAGCAAGAGATTATGGAAGCAACACAGGCAATTATACAAGCTTGCCAAGTAGATGGCTTGATTGAAGCCAAACCTGCAGAGGATACTAAAGCTTTATGGGCTGCACGTAAGGCTTTATCGCCATTACTTAAAGATATTGCGCCTAAGAAAATTAATGAAGATATTGCAGTGCCCGTGTCACATTTACCTGAGTTGTTAACAGGTTTAGAGAAGTTAGCTGCACAATACAAGATTTCTAATGTGAATTTTGGCCACGCAGGCAATGGCAATATACATGTGAATTTATTGGTGAACCCAGACAATGCCGATGAAATGAAACGTGCTTATGAGTGCTTGGATGAAGTGTTTAGCCTAGTACTTTCTTTGCAGGGCACGCTATCAGGTGAGCATGGTGTAGGCATGGCAAAGCGCCCATTTATTTCACGCGAGATTGATGAAGCAACTATTAATTTAATGAAAGCCGTTAAGTTAACGTTTGACCCGAATAATATTTTGAATCCAGGTAAGCTGTTTCCCAAGTAGTTTGCTTTGCTCTAAGATTAGGGCTATTTATTTTGCGCGGGTAAACTTTGCATAATAAATAGCGCATCCAAAAAATATCACGGTGAGTAAAACTTCAAGCAGTGCTAAATTGGCTGAAAGTCCAACATCTGACCAAGCACGCACAACGCCCTCAGTAAAATATAGCAAAATAAACATACTTGCCCATTTATAGGTATAGCGCTTGCCGTGCAAGATGCCGAATAAGGGTATCAGTAAGGGCAACGTTTTGAGCATGAGCAACGAGCCGCTCGGCTTAAACGGGGCAAGAACGGTTTCCCATGCTAAACAAAGTAAGATAAGCGCGATTAAGCTCATGCTAGCGCCTAGTTGAAGTTGCTGTATGCTAGGTTTTTGCATCATGCTTTTGCGGCTTTCGACATGTTAACCAGTGCCATTCTGGCAGACTGAGCATCTTGAATGGGCTGTTCAAAGCTGAATCGTAGAATCTGTGATTTGTCATAGGCAATATGTACTTTCGCATCAAAGCCATCAGCATCTATGCCTAACATTTCCGCATGCGTCACGTTTATATTAAAAAAGTGCTTGCTGTAGGCAATCAGACTATGCGCATGGTCTGCATTCATGTGTTCGACGATGGAAGTTTCTTGCGCAGCAAGTGGGGAGTTTTCTGAGGCTTCCCGAAGCTGCATGGCATCTCCTGAAATCCAGCCCATTTTGCCAAAGCCAGCAATATAGCGCGCTTGAGCGATTTCGATACGGTAAAAACTGAAGTCATGCA
>JAYTRW010000032.1:0-2308 GCA_043745985.1 Methylotenera sp. | reverse complement strand
CTAGTGATGAAAATGAATGTAGGCAAATGCTCTATACTGGCTTTCAATATAACGGCGTTTCTGCTGTTCGCTACCCTCGCGGCAGTGGTGCTGGCGTTGCAGTACAAAAGAAAATGCAGGCGATTGACATAGGCACAGCTGAAATTAAACGTAATACAACTGCCAGCACTAACCAGAAAGTCGCCATTTTAAGCTTTGGCAGCATGCTGAATGCATGCTTAAAAGCAGGTGAAAAACTTAATGCAACCGTAGTTAATATGCGTTTTGTGAAACCAATCGATAAAATAATGCTTGAAAAATTGGCAAATGACCACACATTAATCGTCACGGTTGAAGAAAATAGCGTGATGGGTGGTGCAGGCTCTGCCGTGCTAGAAGCTTTGCAAGCAATACAAAACCCAAATAAATCGCCAATCAGAACTTTATGCCTAGGCTTGCCAGATAAATTTATTGAGCACGGCGTGCATGAAACTATGCTGGCGGAATGTGGTCTAGATGCAGAAGGTATTGCATCGACAATTGCGAAGCTAATAACCTAGTGATATACTCAACTATTACACTTTAACTAGCTCAATTGCTAGTTATAATCCATTTGCTAAACTGGAAACATAATGAATCAAGCTACACTACCTAACACTGCACCAAGCCCAATTGAAGACGTACAAAACACTGTTGATACACGTCATATCGCTATTGATAAGGTGGGCATCAAAGCTATTCGCCACCCAGTAGTCGTTAAAGATAAATCGGGCGGAGAACAACATACTGTCGCCATGTTTAACATGTATGTGCATTTGCCGCAGCAATTCAAAGGTACGCACATGTCACGTTTTGTTGAGATTCTTAATGTCAACGAACATGCGATTTCAGTTGAGTCATTTGAAACAATTTTACGTGAAATGGTCAAACGCCTAGAGGCGGAATCTGGTCACGTGGAAATGACTTTCCCATATTTTGTGAACAAGGCTGCACCAGTATCTGGCGTAAAAAGTTTGCTAGATTACGAAGTGACATTTATCGGCGAAATCAACCAAGGTAAGTTTGACATCACAGTAAAAGTGCTCGTACCAGTGACAAGCTTATGCCCTTGTAGCAAAAAGATTTCAGATTATGGTGCGCATAACCAACGCTCACATGTCACAGTAACTGCGCTCATTAATAACTTCATCTGGATTGAAGACATTATTGACTTGGTAGAAAAACAAGCTTCATGCGAGCTTTACGGTTTATTAAAACGTCCAGATGAGAAATTTGTGACTGAACGCGCTTATGACAACCCTAAATTTGTAGAAGATATGGTGCGTGATGTTGCAGCCCAGCTAAGCAAAGAAAGTCGTATTGTGGCTTACACGGTTGAAAGTGAAAACTTTGAGTCGATACACAACCACTCTGCTTATGCGTTAATTGAACACGATAAACGCAAACATTAAGCGGTCATTTAGCTACTCTTAAATAAAAAACTTATATTTTCAACAAATTACACCTCATTTAACCGAAATATAACCTTTACTATCGTGCCCGTCTGTTTTTTCATGTCGCTATACTCCAGCAAAACGCGGGCTTGATGTTGATGCGCAATTTCCTGCACAATTGCCAACCCCAAACCACAGCCATTTTCTGCGGTACCCAGCACACGATAAAAACGTTCAAACACCTTCTGCTGTTCTAACAAAGCTATACCCGAGCCATTATCTTGCACCGACAATACTGCTTCATGATTAATCGTATCCAAACCCACCGTAACCTTTGCTCCTGATTGGTTGTACCTGATGGCATTGTCGATTAAATTATTCAGCAACTCTTGTAATAAGATATTGTTCGCGCTGATATTTAGCGCTTTAAGCCCACATTCAACACCCAAATCAATATTCTTATCCAATGCTTTCGGCACCCAAGCTGAAGTAACCTCATTCATTAATTTTACTAAATCTACGCTGACAAAAGTTTGAGCAGCCACGCCCTCAGGCTCAGCTCTAGCCAAGCTTAATAGCTGATTTGCTAAGCGACTAAGATTATCACTGCCGGCACTAATTTGCTTAAGCGCATGCTGAATGCTCGCTAGGTCACTTTCTCGCAACGCAGCTTCTGCCTGAATTTTTAAACCAGCTAATGGTGTTTTAAGTTGATGTGCAGCGTTCGCTAGAAAATGGCGACGCTCGTTCACCGCGCTTTTTTCTTTGACTATCAACTCATTCATCGCATGCAATAAAGGCTGCAACTCTTCAGGTGCATCAAGCTCCTCCAGTGGTCTTGTGTCGGTTGGCAGTCGCCTTAAAATCAAAGCTCTCAACCTATCAAGCGAAATAAG
>JAYTRW010000031.1:0-2323 GCA_043745985.1 Methylotenera sp. | reverse complement strand
AGTTAGTCAGAATGATCGCTTGGGTATAGGCTTCAGTGCGGAGACTTTTACCAAATCTAATCCGTTCAAGCAATGCAAATTGACCGTGTTTGAAGGGGAGGGCGATGCCTTTATTCACTTCTGGCATGCGATCTATGAGTGGTAGTGTCCATGCGGGCGCTGCAACGTCAATAATGCAGTCTGGGTCATTTAATTTAAGCGTTTTGAACAGGCTTTGTGCGAGCACCATATCGCCGACCCAAGATGGGCCAAGTACCAATATTTTGGCATGTTTGGATGGCATATTAGCCACTATGCCAGTTACCACTATGAACCTAGTTTTTTGATAATGTTGCTAGTACTGCGACCTTGTACTAATGGAATCAATTTGACGCTGCCGCCCCACGATTTAACTTCGGTACCGCCTACTACTTGGTCTTCTGTGTAGTCGTCACCTTTTACAATGACATCTGGGCGAATGGCGTCGATTAACTGTAATGGCGTATCTTCGTCAAATAAAATCACAGCATCTACTGAAGCTAACGCGGCGAGTACGCGCGCTCTATCGCCTTCATGCACCACAGGGCGTGTTGGGCCTTTTAGGGCGCTTACAGAGCGATCTGTGTTTAATCCTAGAATTAGTTTGTCACCAGTTTTTTTTGCAGCTTCTAAATAAGTGACATGACCTGCGTGTAGTAAATCAAAGCAGCCATTGGTAAAGACTATTTTTTGTTGATTGGCTTTCCAGCGACTCACAAACTCAGTCAATTGGGTGCTATCACAAATTTTATCAGCCTGTGACTGACCGTCTTCGCTCACTAATGCTTTGAGTAGTTCTGCTTTTGAAACAGGTACGGTGCCGACTTTTCCGACGACTATTCCTGCGGCAATATTGGCTAGCTGTAAGGCATCATGTGGGTTTAAGCCATGCACTAAACCTGCTGCCAGCGTTGCAATCACCGTGTCACCTGCACCTGAAACATCAAACACTTTTTTTGCGGTTGCTGGAATATGTTGTATTTGTTTATCGTCAATAAGTGAAATGCCTTCTTCGCCACGAGTGACAGCAAGAAAGTCTAAATTCAACTGATTTTTCAGTTGTTTAGCAGCATGTAGTAATGCTTCTGTATTATTGATGTCGACGCCACAGGCCTCGGCGGTTTCTTTTTTGTTTGGAGTGAGCGTGCTGGCTCCCTTATATTTACTGAAATCACGGCCTTTGGGATCGGCAATGACTGGTATATTCAGTTTTTTACAATGCTCGATGATGGCTTTACATGTGCTGTCACTTAATACGCCTTTAGCATAATCTGACAAAATGACCATAGCAGGTTGACTGCTGAGGGCTTGGGCCACATTGCTGAGTAGTTGTATATTTTCTTCAGTACTAAAAGCAGCGGCGCTTTCATCATCAATACGAACAATTTGCTGATTACCGCTCATGACTCGGGTTTTTGAGACAGTTGGACGCAACTTAGAAGTCATCATATTTGCGACTGTTATGCCCGAATCCGCAATCAATTGCTTTAGTATTTTGCCTGTCACATCGTCACTAATACAACCGATGATTTCGGTATGTAGCCCCAAGCCAGATAAGTTTGCAGCTACGTTGGCTGCGCCACCAGCTCTGTCTTCTGATTGTTTAAGTAGTACGACAGGAACAGGTGCCTCAGGTGAAATTCGATTCACATTGCCTGTTAAGTAACGGTCTAGCATCACGTCGCCAATGACTAATATTGACTTTTTGCTGTCTGTGAATTGACGTACAGTGTCGATTAATTGCGAATTCATATAGGTAATTTACTTTAACTTAGCAATAAGCATCATCATGCATTAAATAGTTTTGTACGTAATCCTGCACACCTTCTTCTAAACTGCAGAATGGTTGTGTGTACCCTGCTGCGCGTAGTTTAGCTGCAGTAGCTTCGGTAAAGTATTGGTATTTACCTTGTAGATCTTCAGGCATATCAATGTAGGTAATGTTGGGAGATTTGTTCATACTAGTCATCACGCTAGTCGCTAAATCTTTAAAGGCACGCGCTTTGCCAGTGCCAATATTATAGATGCCGTTGGGGCATGATTGAGCATTTAAAGCTGCGGTTAAGAAGTGAACCACAGCTGCCGCTGCATCTTTAACATACACGAAATCGCGTAACTGCATGCCATCTGAATAGCCTTCTTTGTGGCTTTTAAAAAGCTTAACGGCACCAGTTTCTTTAAATTGGTTAAAACTATGAAAAGCGACGCTGGCCATACGCTCTTTATGGTATTCGTTTGGACCGTAAACGTTAAAGAATTTGAAACCAGCCCATGCGGAGGGCGTTGCCAAGTTTTTGTTTACTTG
>JAYTRW010000030.1:0-7359 GCA_043745985.1 Methylotenera sp. | reverse complement strand
TGATACAGCCTGGTAAAGAAGTGCTAGAGGTAGTGCCTACGGATGAGGCACTGGTGTTAGAAACTAAAATCCAAATCAAAGACATTGCGTTTATTCGATTAGAACAACCTGCAATAGTTAAGCTAACCGCTTATGATTTCAGTATTTACGGCGCGCTAGATGCAAAAGTAGAGGGCATTTCAGCCAACTCAATTGTCGATGAAAAAGGCAATGCCTATTATGTGGTGAGAGTGCGTACTTTAAAGTCCAGCCTAGGTAAAGGTTTGCCGATTATTCCAGGTATGGTGGCTCAGGTAGATGTGATGACAGGTAAGAAAACGGTACTTTCATACTTGCTTAAGCCAGTATTAAAGGCAAAATCATATGCATTTAGTGAGAGATAAATGCAGGATATTTTCATTACTAAATTGCCTACCGCTATAGACAGTTGGACTAAAGCATTACCTAAATCCACATTAGCTGCCATTGTGCCAGAAGTTCTTGAGCACGGAAGCCCTAAGAAGAAGGCTTCCGAAGCTTGTATCTTTTGGCTGCACATGAATGAAGATCGTCAGCAATGGATGGAAAACACCATTGCGGCTATTATGAAAAGCTATCAAGGTGCAAAGATTGTGGTGCTGGCCAATGCGCCAAATCACGCGGAGTCTATCCATGCATTGAAGCTAGGTGCAATGGGCTATTGTCACGCCCACATAGCGCCTGCAGTGCTGAAAGAGATTAAAGCGGTCGTTAGCCATGGCGGCTTGTGGGTAGGGCAAGATATTCTCCAAGCCCTAATAGAAACCTCTACAAAATTAGTGACTAATCGCCCTGAGCAAGTCGAAGCCTTACTTGATAAGCTGACAAAGCGTGAAAAAGAAGTGGCGCTAGAAGCGGCAAAAGGATTAAGTAATAAAGAGATTGCTAGAATTTTGAGCATTACCGAACGCACGGTAAAAGCGCATATAGCTTCTACTTTTGAACGTTTAGGCGCTAAAGATAGGTTGCAATTAGCGTTGATGCTTAACGGTAATTACAAACATTAAGTTTGAGTGGTTAAGTAAATTCGTGCAGAGTGGTGCGAATTTACTTGTGATAATTAGCTTGGCTAAATGTTTTGTGACTTAACACTTTAAGCGATATGAATCCCTGGACCAGTCATGCCATCTATACCAATTTGTTTTAACGTCACTTGCTCATCAATGGTTTGCACACCTTCTGCAATTGCCATCATGCCCATAGAGTGAGCAATCATGCATAAGCCTCTTAATAGCGTTTTGTTGTCTTCATTCTTATCAATATCTTTAATGATTGATACATCAATTTTAATGTAATCTAAACCTACATCATGCAACTCACCCAGACGCGAAATGTGAGTGCCTACGTGCTCTATGCCCACTTTGCAACCTAAAGGTTTGACCTGATTGCAAAAATGACGGAATTCCGCTGAGTATTCAAAAGCACTTTTTTCAGGAACTTCAAAATATAGGCGGCTAGCTACGCTTATGTTCAATTTAATAAGCTTGCCAGCTTTTTCGATAAACTCAGGGTTGCAAATGGCACTGGCGGAAAGATTGATTCCGATAGACTCTGACCCCGTAGCGAGCCTTCCTAGGGCAGTTTCTAAGACTAATTCATCTACGCGACTCATTAAATTAAGCTCTGTTGCCCAAGTAATAAACTCGCCCGCAGAATACCATTTGCCGTTAAGCTCTAGCTGAAGTCGAACGGGGCTTTCGTTATGGATTAATTGACCATTTTGATTGATAACTGGATAAGGTTCAAGCTTGATTCTCCTGTTATCCAGAGCAGATGTGAGCAGTACTTGCCAGTCTTGTGGATCATTTTTCCGGTATTGCACGAGGTCATTATGATTAATGACATGCAGCGTATTTCTGTGTTGTATGTTTACTTTATCGACAACACTATCAATAAAAGAGGTGAATTTTTCTGCCGCTTCTAAAATAGAAACAATATTCTCTGCGGTGTCTGATTTTGTGACATTCATCGCCACCGTTAAGAAGTTAGCACTCAGAAGCTCTTGCGTGGTGTGGCTTACATTGATGAGTAGTTCTTTTATTTGTAAACCCAGTGTATCCGTATCCAGCGGCCGAGTGCAGAATATGCCGAAATCAGTGCCAGTTAGCCGAGCGGCATAAAGGTGAGGGTGGTTCTTACATTCATTATCTAAAGCCTCGCCGATATTTTTTAACAGTGCATTGGTTTCTTGATGACCGAGTGTTTGATCAATCAACGCTAAGTTAGCGAGCCTTGTGACAATTAAAATGCCTGAGCTAAAAGTTTCTTCATGACTAATGCTGGCGTTCACTCTACGGATAAAGTAATCAAAATTCATCAATCCAGTAATCGGCTCAAAGTTAGCTTGATAGCGTAGCTCTTCTAGTCGAGATGACTCCTCTGTCACCGTGTTTTTAATGCGGTTTGATAGGCTATTCATTGCATTAGCTACCGCTTTGAATTCAGTAGTTTTTGGTTCGGTGATGCTGATGAAGCGATTCTCACCAATCGCCTTAGCTTGACTCACAACATCATCCAACGGGCTTAAGATTCGCTCCAAAATTTTACCGCCGCCGTAGCAGGCAAGTAAGCCAATGAGCAATGCCCAAAGCGCGATTTGTATAGTGGAATCCCAAAGTTTGTCGTAGGCAAAATTTGCATCGCTTTCTAAGGTTAATGAGCCGAATTGCTTCCAGCCATCTTGCACCTCGGCAACGCCAGCTTGTGCTTTAATTGGAATCAGCTTGGTAAACCAAACGGGTGCTTTGGTTTTGCTATTGGCGTTAACGCGTTCGCTCATCATTTTGCCGTTAGGGTCAAACAGGCCAATATAACGATAGTGACCAGAATCAAATTGCGCGGAAATGAGTAAGTCTATTGTCGTTGGGTCTTTTTGCATTTGCGACATAGAAAGCGCTAGCGACGTGACGTTATCGAGGTTCTTGAGTTGCAACTGCTCTTCTAGATAGTTTTTACTCGATAGCGTACTTAATACAAAGCTACCGCCACTTGCGAGTATCAGTATAAATATAATGGCTAACCAAAGTTGTTTTATCAGTGACATTTCAATATCCTTACTTTTAATTATTCTATTCCATCTGCTTGCATGCGTGTTAACACATCTAGCCATTTAGAGAGGTGAGAAGTTGCTTCGCCCTTAGGTTTGCTACTTGAACCGACCCAAATGCCTTTATCGTTAAAGCTAAAAATTGGCGTTAAATCAGTTCTGCTGGTTGCAGGTAAAATTTCTGGTTTTAGGCTGTCTAAAATGAGCGGTGTAGATTGCGGTGTGGGGTAATAACTTAGCACCATGTGTGCTCTCACGGTTCTAATGCCATCAAAGTTTAACTCAGCGCGCACATAGGTGAGCCTGAGCTTGTCATTTGGCACGTTTAATACTTTCAAAAACACATATTTGGCAATGCTGTAATCTTCGCAATCGCCAGCCTGACGACCAATGGCCTCTAAAGGCGTTGCCCAATAGTCTGACTTGCCCCATAAGTCTATATCTTCAGCATAGTTAATTTTTCGGTTAAAGAAATCGTTTATCTGCTTGAGTTTTTCCGCCTCGGTTGCGGTTTTTAATTGATTGATTAATTTTTGAAGGTCTACTACATCTTGATAAGCCTCGTCGCCATATCTTTGTTTGGCTAGGCTACTTAGCTTGTTGAAGTCGCAACTGGCTGCATAAATACCGCTTGCACAAAAAAATACCAATACAATCAATGCAATAAAGTTGATCGGCCAGTTAGGTGAAACTGATTTTTTAATAAAACCAGAGATAACTCGCACTCCATAGGGTTATATACGAGGTGATCAATATATTGATATATTGATCATTGGTATCAAGATACGCTTAATTATGCCGACATCTTTTAATGAAGATGGTGTTTGTGTGGCTTATGCATATTAACTGCTTTAACAAAGTGTATTTTCTCTGCATTCTTATTTGCCATTAGTACAACATATTTATAGTGGAAAAGCGTGTTTAATGCAATTATGAAAAAGTATATAACATAAAGTAAATAAATTTAATTTCAAGTTTTTGAATTTTAAGTATTTAACAATCAATTAAACGTTAATTTAGGACGTAATCATCGGCAAAGTCGTAGCAATGACAGGTACAGCAGTAGCACTTTCAGATAATGGTGCGAAGCGTGATCTCACATTTAGGTGATCAAATACAGTCTAGCGATACCATTCAAACTGGGAAGGGCGTATTTGTCGACCTAAAGCTGTCTAATGGCCGCGTGATACATATTGCTGCCGAGCAATTGGTCGCCTTTACCCCTGAGCTAAATAACCTGATTGCGCCCGATGCATTAGATAGCGTAGTCAATGTAGCCACCATTGATACGGTCATTAAAGCGATTGAAGGTGGTCAAGATATTGATGATGTCTTAGAAGAAACTGCCGCGGGTAATGGTACGTTCACTATTCACGGTTTCGACTTTGTTAATTTATTAAGAATTAACGATGATTTAAATAGATTCAAATTTGCTTATGAGTACGATACTGATGGTAGGTTGGCGGCTGATCCAGCTGCAGTTCAAGATGATGATAGATATGGGCTCAGTACGTCTTCAAATTCAGTGACACCGAGCGCGCCAAGCGTACAAATCACCACCGATGCCAACAACGACGGCTACCTGAACAGCGCCGAACAAGGCACCAGCACGACCGATGCGGTTAAAGTCAGCTTCAGCGGCCTCATCGCAGGCGAAACCCTCACGGTCAGCAGCAACACCGGCACGACCAGCAGCATCAGCCTGACCGCTACCGACGCACCGGCGGCATTTGGCAGCCTTACCCATGATGCAGCTAATGACACAGGTAGCAGCAGCTCAGACAGTATTACAAGCAATAAGAGCCCATCGCTCACAGGCACCTCAGAAGCCAACGTTGCCATTGATGTCACCGTGAATGGCACACACTACCTAACCACGGCGAATGCCGCAGGGGTATGGACTGTCGCATTAACGGGCGCTAATTTAGCTGACGGCAGTTACACTCCGAGTATCAAAGCCACCGATATTGCTGGTAACAGCAGTATCATAGCCGGCACGGCCTTCACGGTCGACACCACAGCTCCCGTACCGGTGTTGAATGTCTCACCAATTCATGCGATTTTAGCGCCAGCCATGATTAGTACAGACGGGGGAACAACATTACAGTCAACGATTGAAGCAAATCTCGGATTAACTAGTGGTGTATTGGATACATTTAACCCACCAGCAGGTGCGCTTAACGATCCAAATCCTGTCAATGTGAATTCGGGTAGCTACACTACAAATAATCTTGTACTATCTGCAGGCCAAAAAGTCTCGTTTGATTGGGGTTTCTTTAACGGCGAGAATATAGCTTCAGAGATTACTGGGGGCTATAATGATTTAGTGGTTTTAGTGGTGACAGATGCAAGCGGTAATAAAACACTTGTGCAATTAACATCCTCAGAGCAGGTTGGTGTAAATACAAACGCTAATACGGTTGATAGTACTGGTACTTATAACTATACGGCTGGCACTACTGGAAACTACTCTTTCTCATGGCTTGTATTAAACGCCAAAGATGCAGGCAAAGATTCTGCATTGACGGTAAGTGATCCACATTATACTATTGGTGGTACGACTTATGGTTCACCTATTGACGTACCGATTTCTGCACAGTTGAGTGTCACTGACGGTTCAGAATCGCTAATGGTTACTATATCCGGAATACCAACTACAGCAGTGTTTTCTACTGGGACGAGCTTAGGTGGAGGCGTTTGGAGTTTTACTGCAGCACAACTTGAAGATTTAAAGCTATATCCATCGAATGGATTCACCGGAACGATTAACCTTACCGTAGATGCATTAGCAACTGAAACAATTAGTGGGGCTACTGCGCACACAATCCAAGCTTTAACTATTGATGTAAGTGCAGTAGGGTCCCCAATATTTGTTACAGGACTTGTTCATACGGGTAATGATACGTTAACAGCAACCACCACAGGCTCTTTATTGTCGGGCTTTGCTGGAAATGACACTCTTAACGGCGCAGCTGGGAACGATGTACTGTTGGGTGGTGCTGGTAACGATACGCTTAGCGGCGGAGCAGGGAATGACGTTCTTATTGGAGGTACTGGCAATGACTCCTTAACAGGAGGTTTAGGAGTTGACGTCTTTAAATGGAACTTGAATGACCAAGCAACAAACGCTACTGTTGCAACTGCTGGTAGAGATACCATTACTGATTTTAATACTGGAACGATTGCCTCAGGAAGTGGTGACGTGCTGAACTTGAAAGATTTGCTTGTTGGCGAATCAAATAATGGTGGTAGTTTGGATGGTTATTTACATGTTGTATTTAACTCAACCACAAACAGCACTATTATTCAGGTCAATACTGCTGGAGCTTTTGCGCATGGTCATGCCGCAGAAACAATCACTGGGGCAGCAAACTTTACATCTACACTTGCTGATGTTTCTGGTGCAGTAAATCAACAAATAGTCCTAGCGGGTGTTAATTTGACTACGTTAGGAACGACTGATGCCCAAATTATTAATAATTTAATTGCACAGCAAAAACTAATTACTGATTAATTTCTGTTTGGTTTTAGGCCAACTCTATATTGAGTTGGCTTTTTTCGTTAAGAGACAGGATATTTATTATAGCTATATATGCGATACATCTTAATTAGGTATAAAGAATTTACATGCATTTTCTTTGGAGTCCAAAATCTCAGTTCAATTGATAATTTTTTTGATTGCCATGCATAGCGTCGCGTGATTTGCATTGGTATGATTGGACTCTGTGCGATATAATGCGTCGGTTTCCAAGTGTTTAAATCAAGTATCAAATTCGGATGAGTGGCTGAGCGGTTGAAGGCACCACCCTGGAAAGGTGGCACAGGGGCAACTCTGTCGCGGGTTCGAATCCCGCCTCCTCCGCCAAAAGTTGGTTTTCTAACGTATCATAAAGAGTAAAAATGCTAGTAATTAGCGGATTTGAATTTATTGGTTCAAATCTATTTTTAGTAGTATATGAAACCAGAGGAAATAAAATGAAACGATTAATTATGTTGTTGGCATTAGTTGTTATCAGTTTGAGCGGATGTATTGTCGTTCCTGAACACGATCACAGAGATAACGGACGTCATGAACATCATGATGGAGAAGATCATCGTAATCATGAGGGGCATGGTGAGGAGCACGGTGATCACTAACTGTTTTACGTTAGTTTAATTGCTTACTACCATTTTTAATATGAATTTAGTCTGTCGTATGGACCTAGTCAAAAAAGTGGACAAGTAACCCCTCTAAAGATTTAATCTAACTTTAGAGGAGCTAGTATGACAAAACGTTACAGTGAGCAATTCAAGCA
>JAYTRW010000029.1:0-2332 GCA_043745985.1 Methylotenera sp. | reverse complement strand
TTTGCGAACGGTATTCGCTCCATTATGCGTCAAGACCCAGACATTATTCTGGTGGGTGAGGTACGTGATGAAGATACCGCAACCATGGCTTTTCGTGCCGCCATGACTGGTCACCAAGTGTTTACCACCTTGCATACCAATTCAGCATTAGGCGTTTTTCCACGGCTTTCAGATATAGGTATATTGCCTGACATCATGGCAGGCAATATTATTGGCGTAGTTGCGCAGCGCTTGGTGCGCGTGCTTTGCCCGCACTGCAAAGAGCCGCATGAGCTGGATGACCTACAGCGCAAAATTATGCGATTAAAACCAAGCGACAAACCAAAAATATTCAAGCCGAAAGGCTGCAAGCAATGCAATCAAACGGGTTATCGCGGGCGTATGGCGATTATTGAATTATTACGTATCGATAGTGATATGGATTCGTTAATTTCACGCCGTGCGCATTTAGACGAGTTGCAAAAAATGGCGATGGATAAAGGCTTTGTCACGTTGGCAGAAGATGGCGTGCGTCGCATTATAGAAGGCTACACCAGCTTGGCTGAAGTGATGCGCGTGATTGATTTAACCAACCGTTTAAATTCCTAATTTTAATGCCTTCATTCAATTACAAAGCGATAGATCAATTAGGTCGTCCCGCGATGGGGCAGATAGACGCGCTTAATGAAGTGGATTTAGAAATTCGCCTTGAACGCATGGGTTTAGATTTAATCACCTATCGCGCAGTCGCAAAATCGACAAGTTTGTTGAATAGTAGCAAAGTCAGCAATCAAGATTTAGTGATGTTTTGCTTTCAAATTGAGCAGTTAAGCAGTGCAGGTGTGCCGCTGTTAGAGTGCTTAACTGACTTACGAGAAAGTAGTAATAATCCGTATTTTCAAAAGGTGCTAGGCGCAATCAGTGCAGAAGTTGAAGGCGGTAAAATGCTTTCACAAGCCTTGGCAGAACACCCGAATGTTTTCACCGAAGTATTTGTTAGCTTGGTGAGTGCGGGTGAGCAAACTGGCCAGTTACCCGTGGTGTTTAATAACTTGTTCAATACCTTGCGCTGGCAAGACGAGTTAATGTCGCAAACCAAAAAATTATTAGCTTATCCAGCTTTTGTTGCGGTGGTGGTATTTGGTGCAGTAGCTTTTTTAATGAGTTATTTAGTGCCGCAAATGGCGTCTTTTCTTAAAAATATGGGGCAAGAGCTGCCCATGAATACCAAGTTTTTAATCGCATTATCAGATGCTTTTGTTCACTATTGGTGGCTGATGATTGGGCTGCCAGTGTTGGTTGTGATTGTTCTTGCAAGTATCATTAGAACCAATCCCATAGCGCGTTATCGGCTTGATATGATTAAACTGCAACTGCCGTATACAGGGCCAATTTTAAACAAAATTATTATGGCGCGATTTGCGCGCTATTTTGCGTTGATGTATCAAACAGGTATCCCAATTTTAGATGCGATTAAAATTAGTGAAAAAATTGTAGGTAATCGCGTGGTGGCTGACGCGCTAAGCCGCGTGCATGCGCAAATTAGCTCAGGCGAGTCAATGTCTGAAAGCTTTAGAAATGCAGGGCTATTTCCGCAGTTGGTGGTGCGTATGATTAAAGTGGGTGAAAATACGGGTGCATTAGATAAATCATTACTTAACATTAGCTATTTTTATGATCGCGATGTGAATGACTCAATGGATAAGCTACTCAAAATGATAGAGCCTGCGCTCACAGTGTTTCTGGGCTTAATACTCGGCTTTATTATGTATTCAGTACTAGGGCCAGTTTACGATTCGTTTAGTAAGTTAAAAATATAAATAATGAATAGTCGCCCCGATAAATTAGTCCTATGTGCCACATCCCACAGCTTACTAGCTGGGCTTTGGCATGCAGGTAAATTGCAGGGTAGCCAAGTTTTTAATAATGATGACGCTGGGCATGAGGCATTTGCTGAGTTTCTTAAACAGTACATCAGCATTCCAGTGTATTTAATGGCAGATGCGGTAGAAGAAGATTACCGCTTAGAAAGTGTGCCGCATACAACAGGGGCGGCAAAAAAAGAACTGGTGAACCGTAAGCTTAACCAGTTTTATCGTGGTTTAGACTATCGCACTGCACACTTTGTTAATCGTGAGACGACTAAACGCAAAGACGATAAGTATCTGTTTGTTGCGCTCAATAATGCTGACTTTTTGCAAGCATGGGTCAATTTGATTCAAACCGCTAAAGTGCAATTGGTGGGTATTTACTTGTTGCCCATGATTAGCCAAGTTTTAGTGAGACAGTTAAAGTTAATGGCGCCGCATATCTTGTTATGCGAAAAATTATCTTCAGGTTTACGCCAAACTTA
>JAYTRW010000028.1:0-7390 GCA_043745985.1 Methylotenera sp. | reverse complement strand
TGCGAGTGGCAATGTCTTCTGAAATGTGGGAAAACATCAATAGCTTGTGGCTAGAGTTTCAGCAAATGGACAAAAAGCTGATTTTAGACAGCGGTTTGTCAGAATTCTGCGACTGGGTGAAATCACGTTCGCACCTATTTCGCGGTGTGACTTACGGCACGATGTTGCGTGATGATGGCTTCCGCTTCACACGTTTAGGTGGGTTTATCGAACGCGCAGACGACATGGCTCGCTTGCTCGATGTGAAATATCACCTATTGTTACCTTCAGCAAGTGATGTAGGTGGCGCTGTAGATTATTATGAGTGGAGCGCGTTGCTTCGCTCTGCCAGTGCTTATGAAGCGTATTTAAAAGTGTATCGTGATGCGGTGATGCCACTGCGCGTAGCCGAGTTACTAGTTTTACGTCACGACATGCCGCGCTCACTACACGCATGTATGGATGAACTGACCACGATACTCGACCAACTGACGGGTGATGCAGGTCGTGAATGTAAGCGCTTGGCTGGTGAAATGCATTCATCATTACATTACGGACGTATTGAAGATATTTTCCGAGGTGGATTGCACGAGTTTTTAGAAGCGTTCCTCAGGCAGAACAATCGCCTTGGTGTTGAGATTCAGCGTACTTACTTGAATGCGCCAATCATCAATGAGCCTGAAAAGGCTCATGTTGGTGAAGTACAAAGGCAAGGTTAGGTATTAGCTTGAGATATGAATAAAGATTAAAAGACCTTTGCACGTACTAAAGAATTGAGTTAATTGTAATAAAAACCTTAAATTACCGTCATTCCCGTGAAAACGGGAATGACGAATATAGGAAGTTTTACTCAAAACAACGCGTCAAACCGATTCGTGCAAAACACGCGTTAAGTACTAACATTAAAGTTTAATCATTCAAGTGGGAGAATCGCGATGAAATTTAATATTGAACACCATACCCGCTTCGCATTCAACAAGCCTATTGGGTACACCATACAGCAGTTGCGCCTGACGCCACAGGATGGTTTTGGTCAGCGCGTGATCAACTGGCAGGTGAAAGTAAGTGGGCTATCTTCTGCTCAGCGTGATACTTTCGGCAATACCACCCACACTTTGGTGATGGATGCGCCACATCAAGAAATTATGATTAGCGCCACAGGCGAGGTAGAAACTGATATTGATTGGTCTGTAGATTTACTAGCAAAAGATAAAACAAAACGTGATGATTTAGCGCTCCCTATCTACTTGAGAAGTACTGCCCTTACTGAAGCCAATGAGCCACTTATTCAATTCGCGCAGCAAATTGCATCTCAACACGCTGTATCTCAACACCAAGGTATCAACAAAGACTTGCTAACAGCGCTGATGAATGAAATATCACAAACTATTATCTTGGATAAAACGACAGCTGAGAATCAACAATCAGCCATCGCAACCTTAGCCGCAGGTAAAGCATTAAGTCAGGGCATGACACACCTGTTTATTAGTTGCTGCAGGGCTTTAAAAGTACCCGCACGATTTGTACATGGCTACTGTTTTAACCCCGTAACTAAACAACTTGAAAATCACAGCTGGGCAGATGCTTGGCTGGTAGACATTGGCTGGCAAAGTTTTGATGTGGCAAATAATGCACCGTCCAACGGCATACATATAAGATTAGCCACTGGCTTAGATTACCGTGATGCATGCCCGATTAGCAGCGTGATGCACGATATTGGCAACGAAAAAATGTCGGTAGATTTTAAAGTGCATGAAATGTCGCAAATGCAGCAATAACTGCCTCAGTCTTTCAATTTTCTAGCAAGTAGCCACACTTAATATTTACATTTCGGATGTCCTAATGAACTCATTGCAACACCAGCGTCATGGCGACAAGGTCAATTCACCTTGGTTTGAAGAATTTCTACCCAAGCTATTGGAAGATAGAGATCGCATCGGCTTGACTGACATGGTGCATGAAATTGACGCCATGATGATTACTGTGGAGCCAGGTTGCTCGGTGGCTTACATCAGTGAGTTAGCGTTGATGACGCCCTACCACTATTTAGTCACGCTAGAATCAGAATCTCATTGGACGCATGTGCTGCGCATCGATATGAATTCGCCAGATGTGATTGTGCGAGAAGTGCGCGACCCAAACATACACGGCATTTTTCGCAGCTTGAATGATGTTTACCCGATAGGCGCACATAAGCCAAATTCGCGTTATATGGGTGAGATTTTTCGCGTGACCAATCAGCATGAAGTGGTTGAGCTACAAAAAGCCCGTGAGATTCGCTTTTTCAATCAAGATCAAATTCGCAAATTAGAATTACCGGGAAATATGTCTATCGTTAAACCCTCGCCATACACGCACAATATTGTGGGCTATTGGGAGCGACCCGTAGGCGATATTCGTATTTATGCGCTGGGTGTGAGTGTGATTCATGAAGATGTGAATCGTGGTTATCGGGAAGCCAAAGAAACACAAGCCAAGTTAGGTTTAGATAAGCTGATTTTACCAATTGACCACTTGGCAACCCGTATCTACAGCCAAAATCGTGAGGTGGCAATACTCGAATATCTCACACTTTCCAGTTATTACTACTGGGGTTCATACGATATTGCGAGCCAGAACTCTTCAACCAATGTCACTAAAAGCGCGCACTACAATAATGAGCAAAAAAGCCCTGCAAAGGTCTTCACGGCAGCTAATCATCCTTACTTCGTGAATCACCTAGTTGGATTGCCTTCACCTACTGAAAATTTTGTACGCAACTATGGTCCGCGTTTACACCACATTGCGCTAAGCGTGGCAGATGGCGAAACCAATGGGCAAATCAATATTGATTACGTAGTTGATGCGATTAGGGAAAAAGGCAAAGACTTCTTACTAGATGTCATTGGCTCACGCGAAGAAGGTCTGAAGCAGATTTTCTCCAGCGCCTCAGAACACTCTTCACTCATCATTGAATACGTACAACGCTTTGGCGATTTTGATGGTTTTTTTACCAAACAGAATGTGGCTGAACTGACTAAAGCGGCTGGGGTTGAAGAGAGCTTACGCTTATTACAAGCTGAAAGTGCTAGCTAGAACCTTTTAGCTAAAATTGCAATGATAACGACTCAACTGAAGGTGACACATTAATGACTATTCGAGTCGCGCTCCACCATAAAACGGCCTATCACTATGATAACCCCGTGCAACTTGCGCCGCATGTTTTCCGTCTGCGGCCGGCAGCGCACTCGCGCACGCCTGTGAGTGCTTACTCTCTTAAAATATTACCGGAGAATCACTTCATCAGTTGGCAGCAAGATCCATTCGGCAACTATCTAGCACGTGTAGTGTTTCCAGAAAAATCTACCGAACTTTCCATTGAGGTCGATTTAATCGCAGAAATGACGGTGATTAACCCTTTCGATTTCTTCTTGGAAGAATACGCAGAAAATTACCCGTTTGCTTATCCAGAACAATTGCTCAAAGAACTCGCGCCATACTTAGAAGTGCGCGAACACGGACCTTTACTCAAAGCTTGGTTAGCAGAAATTGATGTCGGTAAAAAGGCCATTGTAGATTTTCTGGTGTATTTAAATCAGCGCGTTAATCAAACGGTCAATTATTCTATTCGCATGGAAGTTGGCGTACAAACTTGCGAAGAAACCTTAGACAAAAGATTAGGTTCTTGTCGTGATTCTGCTTGGTTGCTAGTGCAAGCCTTACGCCACATGGGCTTAGCCGCTCGATTTGTTTCAGGCTATTTAGTGCAGCTGACTGCCGATGTGAAATCTTTGGACGGCCCATCAGGTACCGAAGTCGACTTTACCGATTTGCATGCATGGGCTGAAGTGTATATTCCTGGCGCAGGTTGGATAGGCTTAGATGCCACGTCTGGCTTACTCGCTGGTGAAGGTCATATTCCACTCGCTTGCACGGCTGATTATGTCAGCGCAGCACCAGTGACTGGCGGCTATACTGGCCATGCCAATATCGAATTTAGCTTTAGCAACAACGTCACCCGCATTCACGAAGATCCGCGCGTTACCAAACCTTATAGCGAAGAGCAGTGGGTAGAGATTAATGCGCTTGGGCAAAAGATAGATGCAGAACTTGAAGCAGGTGATGTACGCTTAACCATGGGTGGCGAGCCTACTTTTATCTCCATTGATAATATGGATGCGCCAGAATGGAATATTGATGCCGATGGTGTAGAAAAACGTAAATTAGCTGGCGAGTTAGTCAGACGTTTACGCGACAGCTTTGCCCCAGGCGGCTTGCTGTATTTTGGTCAAGGTAAATGGTACCCAGGTGAACCGCTACCGCGCTGGCAACTCGCGTGCTTTTGGCGTAAAGATGGCAAGCCAGTTTGGCGCAACCCTGAGCTATTAGCCGATGAAACCAAAGACTATGGTTTTAGTCGTGAACATGCTGACACCTTCATTCGCGACCTTTCAAAACGACTTGGCCTAAAAGGCAGCCATATTTGTGCAGGCTATGAAGACCCGCTTTATTATTTATTAGCTGAAGGCTTAGTACCCAACAATCTCAACCCGCTCAAATCTGACCTCAAAGATGATTTAGAACGTAAGCGCCTGACAAAAGTGCTCACGGGGGATTTAGGCGCGCCAGTTGGCTACCTACTGCCATTGCATTGGAGTTATCAACGCAATGCATGGAGCAGTAGCGTATGGGAATTTAGGCGTGGTGAGATGTTTCTCGCAGCGGGCGACTCAGCCATGGGCTTACGCTTGCCATTAAACTCGCTGCCTTGGATAGCTTTTGAAGACCGCGACCATGAACACGAACGCAGCCTATATGAAGCCGTAGAGCCACTAGCGGATGTTGACTCTGAAGTGAGCCGTCGTTATAGCAAATTCATCAAAGAGAATGAGCGCAGCAACGAAATGGACGCGGTTGATGAAGAAGTTGATGGAGCCACGCCAACCGACCCAGAATTCACGCCACATACTGCCTTGTGCGTGGAAACTAGAGGCGGACGCTTGCATGTCTTTCTACCACCAACCAATACGCTTGAGCATTATTTAGACATCATCGCCTCCATTGAAGCAACAGCTAGCACCTTAAAAATGCCTGTGGTGATTGAGGGCTATCAACCGCCTCACGACTTACGACTAACACGCTTACCTGTCACGCCAGACCCTGGCGTGATTGAAGTCAATATTCACCCAGCGGCTAGTTGGGATGCTTTGGTTCACAACACAACCACGCTCTACGAACAAGCACGTTTAACCAGACTAGGCTCTGAAAAATTCATGCTAGATGGCCGCCATACGGGCACAGGCGGCGGCAATCACGTCACGCTTGGCGGCATTACGCCAGCGGATAGCCCAATTTTGCGCCGCCCTGACCTGCTGCGTAGCTTAATTACTTATTGGCAACATCATCCTTCATTGTCCTACCTGTTTTCAGGCTTGTTTATTGGCCCCACCAGCCAAGCGCCTCGCGTAGATGAAGCGCGTAACGATAGCTTGTACGAGCTAGAAATCGCCTTCCAACAAATGCCAGATGGTGAAGTGCCAGCCCCGTGGCTGGTAGATCGTTTATTGCGCAATTTGCTAGTGGATATGACAGGCAATACGCATCGCAGTGAATTCTGTATTGATAAACTTTATGCGCCTGGCTCCGATACTGGTCGCCTAGGTTTATTGGAGTTACGCGCCTTCGAAATGCCGCCACATGCACAAATGAGCTTAGTGCAAATGCTGCTGTTGCGTACTTTAGTGGCCAGATTCTGGAAAGAACCCTACAAAAAACCACTGGTACGTTGGGGTACACAGTTGCACGACCGCTTTATGCTGCCACACTTTATTGCACGCGATATTGAAGATGTCGCGCAAGATTTACAAGCCGCTGGCTACGCATTTTCTAAAGACTGGTTTGCACCATTTATTGAATTCCGCTTCCCTCGCTGCGGCACGCTAGAAATTCAAGACTTACAACTTGAACTTAGAACCGCAATAGAGCCTTGGCATGTATTGGGTGAGGAAATCACTAGCGGCGGCACGGCTAGATATGTTGACTCCTCAGTAGAGCGCTTGCAAGTCAAACTGACTGGCATCACTGGTGAACGCTATGTGGTTACCTGCAACGGTCGCCGTTTGCCGCTGCGTGACACTGGCACGCAAGGTGAAATGGTCGCCGGGGTACGTTACCGCGCTTGGAACCCGCCTTCTGCGCTACACCCAAGCATAGGCGTACAAGCACCGCTGGTGTTTGATGTGATTGACACATGGAATGGGCGCTCTGTTGGCGGTTGTACTTACCATGTCACTCATCCTGGTGGTCGTAACTATGACACCCTACCAGTCAACGCTTATGAAGCGGAAGGCCGCCGCGTGAGCCGCTTTACGGTACTTGAACACACACCAGGTAATATTAAATCGCCTAAGAAGTCCATCAATAAGGCCGTGAAGCTGATGGAGCCGCCAACCGAGTTAAACAACCGTGACTATCCATTTACGTTAGATTTAAGGTGGCATGCGAATTAACTAGGGTAAATTTAAAGTTTATGAACAAAGCTATTTGTAGGATCAATCACTCTCAAACATCTTCATTTCGTCATTCCCGCGAAGGCGGGAATCCAGTTTGGTAGCTGACTAGCCTAGATTCCCGCTTTCATGTGTGAATAATACGCTTTAACGCATATATTCCACGGGGATGCTAGGCACTGGTACGCGGGAATGACGAGAATAGTAGGTTTCATGATTAATGCTTGGGTTTAAAGAGTGTTGGTAATTTTCTAAATGATGTAGCCATTAAAGATGTTTGGTTTGAGGAGTTGAAAAATGAATGCACCGATGACACCTGCAGAAACCGCGCTAAAAGAAAATATTCGTTACCTTGGACGCATCCTGGGCGAGGTGATTAAAGATAACGAAGGTGAAAAAACTTTCGAAACCATAGAGGCGATTCGTCAGTCTGCCGTGAAATTTCATCGTGAAGGCGATCAAGAATTTACACAAAAATTAGATGGCTTATTAAAAGAGCTGACTAACAGCCAAACCATTGCGGTGGCAAGGGCTTTTAGCTACTTCAAACACTTAGTGAATATTGCTGAAGACCTTTACAGCAACTACCAATATCGATTGGAAGAAAGCGTAGAAGCGCCTGGCGGCGTAGCGAACTCTTTGCGCTCTTTCAAAAATGAAAAGCTAACATTAAAGCAAATTGATGACTTTTTTAAATCAGCACTCATTTCGCCAGTGTTAACTGCGCACCCAACTGAGGTGCAAAGAAAAAGCCTGCTAGATACTGAACAAGTCATTTCATCATTACTCGCGAATAAAGCGCAACTCATGTCGCGCCAAGAAACCGAGAAAAACTCGCGCATGCTCTACGCCGCCGTCACGGCCTTATGGCAAACCAGAATGTTGCGCCTTGACAAGCTCACGGTCGACAACGAAATTGACAA
>JAYTRW010000027.1:0-7399 GCA_043745985.1 Methylotenera sp. | reverse complement strand
CGCCACTCACGGCGGGCGCACATACCTTAAGTTATTCACTCTCGCTTGGCGGTGCAGCGGTGACTAGCCCCACCTTAAGTTTAACCGTGGGTGTAGTTCCATCCGCACCGCTTATAGCTGGTATTGCAGTTGATGACTTTGGCTTAATTACAGGTAATCTAGCTGCTGGTGCTATCACAGATGACATAACACCATCTTTATCTATTACACCGCCAGTATTAGGCAACACAGCCGTATTGTATGTAGATGGTACTGAAGTGACGGGTGTGTTTGTTCTAGGGGTTGGTTCATTGCCCAGTACCCTGACACCAGTTGTGCCATTAACTGAGGGCACACATAACTTAAGTTATGCATACCGTGATGCTTTGCTCTTAACAAGCACGCAAAGCCCAAGTGTTAGCTTATCTGTAGAGGCAGGGTTAACGTTAGATGTTAATGTGGCTGGCACTATAAATGGCAGTGCTAATTTTGATACGTTTAATATTAATACGCCTGCACCGCTAAGTGGTTTAACCATTAATACTTTGTTAGATTCGCCTTTAACTTCACTTAGTGGCGGTGCTGGGGTTGATAAACTAGCGGTAACTGGCTTTGGCCAAACGTTAGATTTAACTGCTATTAATGATGCGCGTATTACAAGTGTGGAGCGTATTGATATTACAGGCTCTGGCAATAATACATTAAAGCTTAATTTATCTGATTTACTGGCAATCAATACAAATACCAACGTGTTTAATAATACCAATGGTTTTAATGCTGGCACTTATGATTTAGGTGCGAATGTAAATCGTAACCAGCTTATCGTTGACGGCAACGCAGGTGATACACTCAACACCAACGGCGCACTTGTAAGTTTGACCAATGTTGGCAATGTTAGCAACTTAGGGGTGAATTATGATGTTTATCACAGCAGCACTAATATTGAGCTGTTAGTGAACCAAAACTTAACTGTTGTTTGATTTGATAATACAAATGTTTGTAACAAGTACTGTGTTTAGATAATTTCTAGGTCCAGTACTTGTTTGTTACTTAAAAAAGATATGTCAACAGTCATCTAATTGGTGATAAATCTCTAATAATTTTAAAGAATGTCTGTAGCCAGTTATGCCCAATATTACAATAAAAATGTTCACATCTTTTACGCAGTTAAAGTCAAAAAAAACTGACAAAGCCAAATCAACTAACTGCACTGCACTTAATTTACCTATTAAGCTAATCTTAAATCATTTATTAGCCATAAGCTGTCTGTTTTATTTACATGATATCACTGCGCAAGAGCTGGATTTAACGATAAAAAAGTTAGCGGGCGATGCTAGTGTGGTTGATTTACAGCGCCTGATACGCTTAGGTGTAGATAAACACCCCTTGGTGCAACAAGCGAAAGGTGAAACAGAGGCCAGTATTGCTGAAATTGGCATTGGTGTAGCGGCGGGTAAGCCAAAAATTGCGCTTGCAATAGATGCTAATACCTTTCAAGGCAATGTCCGCAATCAATCTGCGTCAAACTCAGTCACTTTAGGCCCCTCTATCACGCTACGCTACCCACTATGGGATAGAGACCGCATTGATGCAGATGTTGCCCTCAGAACAGCGCGTGCAGATGCAACAGGTAATCAAGTGTATGTTGTTAAGCTAAACCTAGCACGTCAAATAGGAGAGGCTTATAACGAAGTTTTAAGACAAAGAAACTTAATTGAAACCAATAAAACCTACATTAGTCATTTGGAGATCTTAAACAAAGATTTAGTTGCAATTTCTATACAAGATAAAGGTAGGCGGTCAGATGCGGTGCTAGGTAATTCTAGATTAGAAACAGCGCAAGCAGGTATGAGTGCCCATATTGTTGCCATGAAAGAAGCAATGAATAACCTGCGGAAAATTGTTAACTTTGCACTTAAACGACAATCAATGGCTATTCAAACAGCAGATTTAGCGGCGTTAGATTTTGAGGGTGTTTTCCCACCCACTAAAGATTTAATATTAGCTGCACTAGATAGCCACCCAAGCCTACTACGCGCACGCGCAGATATTGAAACCGCAAAAAAGCAATCTGTTGTTGCGGCTGTTTCTAATAAACCAACCACAAATTTAGAAACATCCATAAATAGTCCACGTGATTTTGATGGTGACGTGAAGTTTTTGAGCCAATTTCAGTTACGTATTGTTAGAAGCTGGGATGCTTATGACGGTGGCGCTGCAGATGCAGCTAAAAAAGCTGCGGATGCTAGAGTGGAGGTTGCTACAAGTAATTACGATAATGTGAAACAAGATTTAGAAAGCGAACTTGATACTTTATGGACATCGCTCACCGAACGCCAAGAGCGCATAGACGTTTTATTTAGCGGTGTATCATTATCTAAAGAGGTGCGAGATAATGCGAAAACACAGTTTAAAGCAGGCAAGAAATCACTACTTGATTTACTTAATTTTGAATCAGATGTATTTAATGCAGAGCTTAATTTAAGTCAGGAGAGGTCTGAATTATCTCTATTACAAATTAAACTATTGGCTCAAAGTGGCAAGCTACTAGAGTGGTCAAACCAATAATATGTTAAAAATTAGCTAAATAGCTTAAACAGCAATGTCAAATTTAACATTACAAGCAATTACTGAGGCAGCTGCTGAATTTTTATTCAAACAAAAAACCTTAGCAAAAAATGCGCAACTTACTCACCAAAATGCATGGTTATCGCCCGCATTACAAACGCAAACTAGGCAGCTAGTCAGTGATTTTGGCGCAGATGCAGTTTGGCGTGAGATTGATGCAAAAATATTACCAAGTTTAAAGTTTCCTTTATTGTTGGTGAATACAAAGCAAAATATAGTACTAACAGATGGGCAAGATCAACCAGCAATTGATGTTGTATTGGATGTGCCTGAGATAATTAGCCTGCACAGCTGCAAAAATGCCCAGTGGCTTGGCATTAGCCAACCCAACAAAATGCCTGTTACCTTAACGTTTAATGATTTAATCAACCAATCAATTACGCATGTACTATTAATTAGCAAACGTGGGCAAGCAGATGAGCGTGGCCATTATTTAGCACCTAAAAAGCTTAAACATTGGTTTTGGGCAGAGATATGGCAACATAAATCAGTGTTACTTTCTAGTTGTTTATTTTCTGTCACCATCAATTTGTTAGCGCTGGCAACTACATTATTTACCATGTCAGTTTACGATAGAGTCATCCCTAACCAAGCGTACGTCACATTATGGTCGCTTGCGGCTGGCGTTACGCTGGCAGTTATACTAGAGCAGATTGCAAAGCATGTGCGCGCTAATGCACTAGACCAAATGGGTTTGCAAATTGATGTTATTTTGTCACAAAATTTGTTTATTAAAGCCATGCAGCGCAAACTTGAAGCCAAGCAAAATGCCGTTGGTACCACGGTTTCAATTTTGCGTGAATTTGATGCCGTGCGCGATTTTGTTGCCTCTGCCACCTTAACACTGGTGGCCGATTTACCATTTATTATTCTATTTTTATTTATTATTAGTTTGGTTGCAGGTGTGTTGGTTTGGGTGCCGCTTGTCGCGGCCATATTGATTGCTAGCATCTGCTTAATTGCACAATTCCCGCTGGCTAAATTAAGCCAAGAAAGCCTACGCGAGTCGGCCACGCGTCAAGGTATTACGGTAGAGGCGTTAGAAAATATTGAAACCCTACGCGCGCATGATGCTGAATATTTTATGCAAGCCAAATTTAATCGTGTCAGCCAATTAGCTGCTGGCATAGGCTTGCGTATGCGACATTTAAACCATCATGTCACTGGCATTTCTACGCTGATTCAACAAATGACCACTATCGCTGTGATTATTTGGGGTAGTTATTTAATTGGTGACAATAAGTTGAGCACTGGCGCACTGTTTGCAGCTGTCATTTTATCTGGCCGAGCAATTTCACCCTTACACGCAATCGGTGCGCTAGCAATGCGCTTTCAGCATACGCGTAGTGCATTAAAATCACTCAATAGTCTTATGCAAGCTACACAAACAGCCGAAACAGAGCGTATTACAAAACTGCATTGGGGCAAACAGCTAAACCTACAAAATGTATCATTTAGTTACCCTAGTGAGGAAATAGCCGCTGTTGTACCTGTGCTTACAAACTTGCAACTTAATATTCAAGCAAATGAAATAGTTGCCGTGTTAGGCCGTGTAGGTTGCGGTAAAACGACATTATTAAAATTATTGGCAGGTCTGTATGAGCCTACGGCTGGTCAAGTACGCTTAGACGATGTTGCCATGCAACATATTAACGAGCAGCAACTGCGCCAAACCATTACATATGTGCCGCAAGAGGTGCATTTATTTATTGGTACATTACGTGATAATTTGCTGTTGGGTGCTCAAGGCGTTTCAGATGAAACGATTTTAAATTTAGCCGCATTATTTGCTTTAATGCCAATCATTAGCCAGCACCCAAAAGGCTTAGATATGCCTGTGGCAGAAGGTGGCGCTAATTTTTCAATTGGTCAGCGCGGCATTATTTCGCTCGTAAGAGCTTTGTTGCGGCATCCTAAATTTTTACTATTAGATGAACCGACTGCCGCGATGGATTTACAGCTTGAGCTTTCTATTTTAAATGCTTTAAAAACCTTTGCTGCACAAGCCAATATTTGTCTAGTCATTGTCACACATCGCCCAGCGGTGGTGGATATTGCACAAAGATTAGTTGTGATTGATCATGCTGAAATTGTGGCAGATGGCGATAAGGCTACTGTGTTAGCGCTTTTAAATTCACAACAAGCAACAGTGCAAGCAAACACTCACCCACCATCCAGTCAAATTGCATCAGCATCTATTTAAGTTGGCTGTGAAAAAAACTACAAAAAAAAATCATAAAACAACATCCGCAGTAGTTGCCGATGATGCTCATCAAACTAATGCACATATTAACGGCACAGCCACTAATAGTATTGGTGTAGTGTCTCAAAACGTAGCAAGTGCAGTTATTGCTGTTGGTGGCGATTACTTATCGCCGAATCAACAGCGCTTGATGCTAGACCCCACACAAGTAAGGCAAATATACCCTGTTCAATCATACAAATATTTGGCTATTTTTTTGTTAATTTTAGTTGGATTTTTTTTGGTTTGGGCGGCCTACGCGCGTATAGAGCAAATCACCAGTGGCGAGGCGCGCGTTATTCCATCTAGTCGCGAGCAAGTTATTCAATCGCTAGAAGGCGGAATAGTTGAAAAAATGCTGGTTACAGAAGGACAAACGGTAGAAAAAAATCAAGTTTTAGTGCGTATAGACCCAACCCGTGCCAGTGCTAGCTTTGAAGAAGTGCGTAAACGCATATTAATATTATCGGCACAAATAACCCGTTTACGTGCAGAAACCACCGATACAAAACCAAACTTTAGCCCAATGTTACGTAAGGCAATTGGCGAAACTGTTGCAATTGAACAAAATTTATTTTTAGCAAAACGTCAAGCGTTAGATGAAGCCGTTGCAGGTTCGAGGAATCAATTGTTAATTAATCAGCGCGAGGAAGAAATAATTGCGCCTTTGGTAGAGCAAGGTATTGTTTCTGAGGTAGAACTACTTAAAATTAGACGGTTAATTAACGAATCCAAAGTGCAGATTACTGAGCGTACTAATCGCTACCATGCAGATGCTGCTGCCGAGCTTAGCAAGCTAGAAAGTGATTACAAACAGTTACAAGAAAGTGTATCTGCAAAAAAAGATTTACTTGCCCGCACCGAGATTAAAGCGCCAATGCCAGGTATTGTTAAAAACATTCGCGTTTACACCAAAGGTGGCGTAGTGCAACCTGGTGGTGATATTTTAGAAATTATTCCAATTAACGATAATTTGCTGATTGAAACACGCATAAAACCAGCAGATATTGCTTTTTTAGTGCCTGGCCAAACTGCATTTGTTAAATTTTCAGCTTACGACCACATGAATTATGGCGGGCTTTACGGCAAGCTAGAATACATAAGCCCAGATACTGTCAGAGAAGATATTCGCCGCCCAAGTGCAACGGGTGAAACAGAGCAGTATTACCGCGTGATGGTGCGAACTAACCAAGCAAATTTAGTCAAAAATGGCAAAATCTTACAAATAATTCCTGGCATGACCGCAACTGTGGATATACGCACTGGCGAAAAAACAGTTTTGAATTATTTATTAAAACCGCTTTTAAAGGTGAATGAGGCATTTAGAGAAAGATGAAATTGGCATTCATTCATTAGGCTTAGATTCGATTATGGATTGAATTTTGTAGCCCTCGCCAAAAAATTCCATCATCAAAAAATTTTCTAAATCTGAACTATCATTTTCACGTGCCGAAAGTACGATTATTCGATTTAGACGACGTGATTCCCAATTAAAATCACCCTGATAACGCTGCCTAATTAATGTGATAATTTTATTTATCGCAAGCAATCGCACATCTTCACCCGCATTAGCCACAACAGTAAAGTATTGCGGTCTAGATGAATTAAAATTGTTGAGCCAGCCTCTGAAACTAAAGCTCGCCTTGCCAGTAGCTAGCGGACATGCTGGCGACCGACATGAAAGCCGTCGCGTTGTAGCTGATTACGTAACATGCGTGCACCCATAAAGGGATACGCCATATGCAGTTTATCAATGGCGTGCATCAAGGTCAGGTCAGATGCGCTGATGGGCTTGGGTTGGTAATACACCATGCCTCGGCTAAAACCTAGGAGTTCGGCCTAACGACTGATGCTGAGACTACTCGCTCGGTTAATCATCTTCTTACGCTCAGCAATCCCGCTTTGGTGCGCGCTGTTTCTAAAAAATCATTCTCCAAGGTGAGTTGCCCGATTTTAGCGTGAAGGGGTTTGAGATCAACAGGCTCTGCGATGGGGGATGCGCCAAAGATGCTGGGGGCTTCTGCGAGCAGGTGTTTCTTCCATTCAACAATCTGGTTAGCATGAATTTCAAACTCTTCGGCAAGTTGGGCGAGTGTTTTATCGCCTTGTATCGCTGCCAACGCTACCTTGGCTTTAAAGGCTGCACTGTGGTTACGACGGGGTCTTCTTGGCATTTCGTTTACTCCTCAATTAGTTGTCATTTTATGACACGGTTGAGTAAACTTGTTCACTTATAGCTTTGTTCAATTTTGCTGGGCCACCTCTGTATTAAGTAACCAACGACTGGCAAAAAAGTCCCCAAAGCACTCTAGTCGTAAGGATAATGTTAGCGATTATTGCTTTAGACACTCTCGTGCATGTACTTATTAAAGTTCAGAACGACTCATTCCTATAATATAAACCCTGCCCAAATTAAAAAGTAATATTTTTCCTACTCTAAATATTTTTCTAGGGGCTGTAGTAGATTAGTATTAAATTTCATCCCACTCCCTCAATAGTAACAGTTGTTGTTTCGGGCCTCCATAGTTGAATCTAAACTCACATTCCTTG
>JAYTRW010000026.1:0-2347 GCA_043745985.1 Methylotenera sp. | reverse complement strand
CTTTCATCCGCGCGGCAACCACACCGAAAAAAGGCATTGGTAACACGACGCTTGAGCGTTTAGGCGAGTTTGCTAGCTTGCACAAAATATCATTGTTTGCTGCGGCGTTTGAGGGTGACTTTCAAAATGACATTGGTAATAAGCAATTAGAGGATTTACTCAACTTTTGCACTTACATTCAAAAAATTCAAGAGCGCGCTGTGCGCGACCCCGCAGGCGAAGTGTTGAATGACTTACTCACGACCATACAATACGAAGCATTTCTGTATGACAGCGATGAGCCTCGCGCTGCTGAAAGCAAATGGAAAAATGTGCTCGACTTTATTGGCTGGCTAACCAAAAAAGGTGACGCCAGCACTGAGTTTGGCAACGAGACCGAAGGTAAAAACTTACTAGAACTCACACAAATGGTATCGCTGATGAGCATGTTGGAAGGCCGTGAAGATGGCGAACCTGATGCAGTTAAACTATCAACTCTACACGCAGCAAAAGGTTTGGAGTTTGGTCATGTGTTCTTAATTGGTGTTGAAGAAGGCATATTGCCGCATCGCGAAAGTATAGATTTAGGCGTTACTGACCCCACAAAAATTGAAGAAGAACGTCGCCTGATGTACGTGGGTATTACCCGCGCTCAAAAATCACTGAATATTTCATGGTGTAAAAAACGTAAGCGTGCGGGTGAGATGCAAATGTGCGAACCTAGTCGTTTTATCGCAGAATTACCCAAAGATGATGTGCGTCATTTTGGTAACCCATTCAACAAAAACCCTGAAGCCAGTAAAGAGTTTGGTAAATCAAAAATGGCAAATATTAAAGCCATGCTGGGCAATAAAACCTATTAAAGTCTATTAACTTTCTAGTGACGCTGTAAGCCATTTCTGACATGAATATCATCTTTATTTCGACTGCACCAAGTCTAAAGGTCAAGTATAACTAGACCTTACAGTGCTGTAATAGTGTACATTTGCTTATGAACCTCACGCACCCAATTTTGCTGCAAGATTTGGTGTTTAGCGATATAAGCTGCATCAATGACGTTAAGAATAATAAAGGTATTTAGTATGACCGATGAACCTCATGCAGAAGTAGCAGACAATCACTCTAACTCAGCGGTTATTCGTAATAAATTTACTTTTACTAAATTTTCATTAGTTTTTGTTGGCTTATTTATTCTTTCAATCGCGGTTTGTGAGGTTTTGGGCTGGCCTTTCTTAAAAGGGCCTGTCGAACGATTTGCAAGTAAGCAATTAGAACGTACGGTAAGAATCGATGAGCCATTCAAGCTGAAGTTACTGGGTGGCGTTAAGTTAGATGTGGGTGGTTTATTTATATCCGCACCCAAAGAATTCGATATGCCTCATTTTATTGAATCCCAAAATATCGCTCTGAATTTACGCTACAGCGATTTGTTCAAATTCAAAAACTCTAATCAACTACGCATTAAGTTTCTACGTGTTAATCAAATCGACGCACAGCTTTTGCGCCGTGAGGATGGTTCTGCTACTTGGCAATTTAGTGATGATAAGACTAAGCCAGACAGTCCTTTCCCTATTATCGAAACCTTAATTGTACAAAATGGCGCTGCGAAAATTGTTGACCCTCAGACACAAATTGATTTAGCTGCAAAATTTCATACGGATGAAGGCTTATCCAATAAAGTTGCTAGCTCTACTATTGAGATAGAAGGCAAGCTGCTAAAGAAATCCATAAAAGGAAAGTTAATCACAGATGGTTTTTTGCCAATTGCAACGAATGATAGCGACTCATCACCCATTGCATCTAAAGCTTGGCTTGAATACTCAACCTTGCGCGCAGATTTTGCTGGTACGGTTTCTGACTTATTAGGCAAACATAATGTTAAAGGTAAATTGTCTGTAAAAGGCCATTCGCTATCTATACTAAGTAAATTAGTGAATGTGGTTTTACCGACAACCGATAAATTCTCGCTTAATACCTTGCTTGAAAATGATGGTGAAGTATGGCTTGCTAATGCGGTTTCTGCACACGTAGGCAAAAGTGATTTAAACGGCAATTTTAGTTATGACCCTAGACCAGTGAGGCCTTTACTTAAAGGAAATATAAGCGGAAAACGTTTTTTTCTTGCTGACTTGGCGCCCGCATTTGGTACAAAAAATGTCGATGGGTCTGTAGCCACTCCAAGAAATGGCAAAGTACTCCCTGATCGTCCGCTAGATTTGCCTTCATTAAATAAAATGGATGCGAAGATTGATGTAAATCTGACTTATGTAGACTTAGGCAATGCATTTTCGCGACCAATTTCACCATTAAAAGCAGATCTGCTACTAGAAAATGGAAAGTTATCACTCTCGAAAATCGATGCGCGCAC
>JAYTRW010000025.1:0-2353 GCA_043745985.1 Methylotenera sp. | reverse complement strand
ACGAGTTTGTAGTGATGATGGATATGATTAGCAAACCAAGCGACGCAGCACTAGTGGCTAAAAAGATTATTCATGCGCTGCAAATTGAGTTTGATATTGATGGTAATGAAATTTACATTAGCGCGAGTGTCGGCATCTCTGTGTTCCCAAAAGATTGTGCGGATGTAGAAGGCCTAATTAAAGCCGCTGATATTGCCATGTATCAAGTGAAGAATAAAGGCAAAAACAACCACTGTTTTTATTCAGACGATCTAAGTAAAAATGCAGTTGAGCGCTTCACTATGGAAGGCCAGCTTCGCCACGCCTTAGTACGTAAGCAGTTTGAAGTTTATTACCAACCACAAGTCTCGCTCATGACTGGGGAGATTATAGGTGCTGAAGCGCTCATACGATGGAATCACCCTAAGCTAGGCTTGGTATCTCCAGCGACATTTATTCCAATGGCTGAAGATACTGGGTTAATTGTGCAAATTGGCGAATGGGTGCTTCGTGAAGCCGCCCATCAAATGGTGCGTTGGCATAAAGCAGGTCATGCGATTCAGTGGATTGCGGTGAACGTGTCTGGCGTGCAAATTATGCGCAGTAACTTCGCCGACACCGTTTATGGCATTTTGATGGAAACAGATTGCAACCCGCACATGCTGGAGCTTGAAATTACCGAAAGTACGGTGATGCAAAATACCGAACATGTGATTGATACATTCAATCGCATCAAGCAACTAGGTCTTAAATTAGCGATTGATGATTTCGGCACAGGTTATTCGTCGCTTTCTCACCTCAAACGATTACCACTCGACAAAATAAAAATAGACCAATCTTTTGTGCGCGATTTACCAGATGATTTAGATGATGCCGCCATTGCTAATGCTATCTATGCGATGGCTGGCAGCTTAGGTTTTAGTGTGATTGCCGAAGGTGTAGAAACCCAAGCGCAAGCCGATTTTCTAAGCGCAATGGGTTGCAAAGAAGCTCAGGGTTACCTCTATAGCAAGCCTGTTACTGCCGCAGAATTCTCAACACTATTAATGAAATAAGAACATCAAGGTAAAAATATGCATAACGATCATTATTTTATGGATGTTTCACAATTACAAGTGGGTATCTATGTGCATCTGGATCTAGGCTGGATGGACCACCCATTCACCCTAAGTAACTTTAAGGTAAAAGATGAAGAGCAAATTTCCCTTATTAAAAAAACGGGGCTTACAAGATTGCGCTACGACCCAAAACGTAGTGACTGTCAGCCATTGCCAATCAAAGTAGATAAACCTGCAACTGCGGAAATAGTCGAGAAAGAGACTCCAGCTATACAAGCACCAACAAACAGTATAGACAACACAAAACAACGTCTTAAAGAGCTGCACCAAGCCATTAACGCATGTGAAAGAAAGTTTATCGATACCAGCAATATTGCACGACAAGTCACGCGCAATATTCTATCGGACTCTAAAGCCTCAATTGAACAAGCGTCATTAATTATCAATGATATGGTCGACACCGCACTCATGGAAGGTGATGTTGCAGTTCACGCGCTCAATGGTAATCGCTCCAGCGATGCCAACTATATACATCCGCTTAATGTAACTGTACTTGCGCTGATTATGGCTAAGTCTATTAATATGTCTAAAGAAGATGCGCGCTTATTAGGAATGGCGGCTTTATTTCATGACATTGGCAAGGCCGAGATATCCGATAAAATCTTACTCAAAAAAGACCCCCTAACCAAGTCAGAACAATCACATTTTGAACAGCATAGCGACATGGGCGCGCGTATGGCACAAGAGGTTGGTCTGCCAGTGCGTATTGGTAAAACTATTATGCAGCACCATGAACATGCAGATGGCTCAGGTTACCCAAAACATCTACGTGGTGAGCAAACTGACCCGTTTGCCAGATTACTCGCTATAGTGAACGGTTATGATAGTTTATGTAACCCAAACAACATTGCCCTAGCCAAAACACCCTATGAGGCGTTAGCGCATATGTACGCCAGCCAGCGTGCTAAATACGATGAATCACTACTCAAACGCTTAATCAAATCATTGGGTATTTATCCGCCTGGTAGCATCGTACATCTCTCAACCGGTAGTTATGCCACGGTCATTTCTGTAAACCCGAATAAGCCACTCAGACCATTTGTCATGTTGCATGACCCGCTGAAAGTGAGTCACGAACCGCAAATAGTAGATTTACGCGAAGAGCCTAGTATCAACATCAACGCTTGTTTGCGCCCAAGCCAACTACCTGCCGATGTGCTTGAGTCATTGAATCCACGTAAGCGAGTCAGCTACTTTATAGATGTAGACTTATCTAAAAGTGAAGACTAAGCAACCTTGATAGCGTTGGCTTGTTG
>JAYTRW010000024.1:0-2353 GCA_043745985.1 Methylotenera sp. | reverse complement strand
GAGGAAGCGCTAGTGTCAGATAATAAGCGCAATGCTACTGTCACCATGAAAACTGATGGCGAACTACTGCGACTTAACAAAAAAGACTTCGTAGAGCTGTTAAAGGCGCCTATCATTAACCAAATCAGCATGGCAGAAGCGCAAAGCAAAGTGAGCACTGGCGCAGTGTGGGTCGACGTACGATTGCCCTCAGAATATAAATATGACCATATCGATGGTGCAATCAATTTGCCACTTAATGAAATTCGCAAACTTGCCCTTGGCTTAGATCAGACTAAAGAATATATACTCTACTGTCAAACTGGTCGCCGTAGCGCAGCTGCGGCGTTTGTAATGGCACAAAGTGGTTTGAAGGTTTTTGTGTTGGCTGGCGGAACGCGCGAATCAAGTCTTTAAATCTTTCGATTAATTTATTTGACCTCTTGCCAAATGCGTGGACCAGTTGCAGTGTAGCCAGTGGAAAAGTGTTTCTCACTACCTGAGGTGGCTTGTAAAATTTCGGGCAGCGAAGACCAAGCTAATGTAATTAAAACAATACCAGCAAAAATGCGGCTAAAATTCGAAGGATTTTTCACTACCGCGGGTTGATTTTGATAATAGAACCCCATTGCAAGGCCGACAAAGGTAAACATCATAACTTGGCTAATTGGCATCACAATCACGCCATCCACTAATGAATATGCAGCGCTGGTGGCAAGAGTGAAAAATAAGATAATAGCTAAGTTGTTATCTAGTTCAGTATTTTCTTTTAAACTTTTCACATTGAACTTTCTTAACCAAGCGATTACACCATAGGCCACTAAAGCGAAAACGATAAAAGCTGCAGGCAATCCCCATTCAGTCATAAGTTGCAATACGCTATTATGTGGGTGGCTAGATATTTTGCTAAGCCATGCGTAGGCCATTGGCCCAACGCCTAAGTATGGATGATCTTGAATTAAATTTAGGCTCAGTTTCCATAATTCAATACGATCATTTGTAGTTTCCCTCATCGCTGTTCCAGTGACTACCTCCGCGCTTCTCAGGCTAGGAATGAACTGAAATAAAAATTTATAAATTAAATAGCCGGCTGTGAGATGTGTCAACTGAAGGCGTATAAATGCCCAAGCTGACTTTCTATAAACTAAAGCAGTGGTCAATAGACTAAAAAGCAAAGCTAAAAATGCACCGCGTGAAGCGGCAAAAAACAGCAATACAAACCATAAGCTTAACCCGACATGTAGCCAGCGACGTGAGCTAGTGCTGACATAGTTTCGTGTTATTAGAGGTAATGCTATAAGTCCTAATCCCCAAAGTTGGTATTGATTAAAAAACCTGATATTACCGAAGCCTGTTAATGGTTTAGGCCACTGGACAGGGGTTTTGAAAATAACAGCAGTAAAATAGCCAACATAGAATGAAACCATACACAGCAAAACCCCGGCCCATAAGACATAAACCAAGCGTTTAGTGAGCAATGTTTTATCATTTTGATACGAGCTCTCAACAAATATTGCTAGATAACTCAGGCCTACAAATAAGCTCATCTCTAAAAAGGCATGGCGTGGCGATAGTGCTAAACAAGATGATGTAATCACCAACCCTACAAGCGTAAATAACATGTAGCGTATAGAGGTATTGTTTTTGAAGGAAGCGGTTCGGTATTTGGAAAATACGCTAAACAGTAAAACGAAAGTGACTAGAATCAACTCAACCAAACGCTGGCTATCGTGAAAGCTTGTGGTAACTAAATTTTTTGGAATGACTTTCAGGCTGGGTGATATGGAGATTAATGCAGCAAAAGCAAGAAATATAAACAAGCGGAAAATATTGGAAAAGTTAATTTTCGGCATAACGTCATCTTTGCATTTCATCTATTGTTAAGGGTAAGCACTAGAAGCAGTATATAGGCTAATCGCTTGTTTAAATGTTGAAGTGAGGAAAAAAGAGGCCGAAGCCCCTTTCAATATTTAATTAATAATAATTTTAAAATTAAGTTGGTACTGAACAATTACCAGTATCGTATACGCAAGTAACAACTAGCGTTGTACTTGTACCTGGTTTAAATCCGCCTGGAGGTGCTGGTGCAAAAGTAGGGCTTGTACCTGCGTATGCAGCTAGTACTGTAGTGCTAGCTGGCGTTGTAGGGAAGGCTGTAGTACAAGCCTTGTTAGCAATCGTTGGCCACAAAGCGACGTCATTATTAGCAATAGCTGCAACAGCACCACGCATAAAACCAGTAGCTTCAGCTAAACACGCTGCGTTAGCCGATTTTTGTGTGTAGTTTTTGTATTGTGGTAATGCAACTGCTGCCAAAATACCAATAATTGCGATCACAATCATCAACTCGATTAAGGTAAAACCCTTTTGAATT
>JAYTRW010000023.1:0-2354 GCA_043745985.1 Methylotenera sp. | reverse complement strand
TGTTCTCGATTACTTCATTCAATTTTTTGTTTTAGGCTGCGTTATTGGTTTAGTCTGAACTACTGGTTTGGTTTTCTTTACCATTGCATAATCCATTGCCAACGTCTGTGTCGACATGTCGGAATTACGTAATACAGCCTCACGTTCGTTGATTTTAATCAAGGTGGCGCTTTCGTATTTGCCACCTAACATGATTTTTTGACCATTAATAATTGCTGCACGGTATTGCGAACCTATCATCACAGATTGCAACACTGGGCCAGCGGCTTGGCCATTTTCATTGGTGATTTCACCTGATAATGCAGTAGGTGGCTGAGTGGGGTCTTTTAATGCCTCAGCATTTACATCGCCTTCCATCATGAGCAAAAACATGCCGCATGAAACACTAAGCAATAATTTCAGTGGATTGTGTGCCAAATTCATTGAGTGTACTGAGTGTTTGTCTATATTTAATGTCATATGCTTAACCATGTTTTATCTAAACTTAAAGTGTAAACCGTGAGTTTCAAACGGTTTGTCGGCCAAACGCTGCCTGATAATTGCTCTTCATTTAATGCGGCTTTGCTCCAAAGTACGTGCCAAGGCATTTTCTCTAAATCAGAAACATATTCAAGCAGATCTAAATAATGGCCTTCAACCGTAATTTCTACGCCATGTTTGTATACTGGTGAATCAGGTTTACCTGTATCTAGTTTATTTGTGCTGCTGTTTTCAGTTATCGATACGGCAGTATTTTTATCTGCAGCCTCAGCTTCAAGCAAGCCTTTAGTGGGCAGCGTTTTTAGCTCAATCAGTTGGAGTTTGCCATTTTTCTTTAACAGGCTACGAAGCAGTTCAGGCATTTTGTCTGGGCTGATAAGGGTATTTTGTAAGCCACTTAATTGTGTTTTGAGTGTTTTTAGGTGACTATCTAACTCATTAATACGTTGGTTATTGCTTGCATCTGGGTCAATGACCACTTGATTTGAATATGTGCTAATTTGTTGGGCTATATTTTGAATCTGCGCTTGATCAATCGCAAGCTCGCTGCTGATTACTTTTTGGCGAGCCAATACAGGGCCGATGAATAAGCTATTCATCGCAGCAAATGCGACTACAAATAGCGCACAAGCCACCATCCAACGCTCACGTCTTTTCAGCGCATTAAACTTAGTGCTTAAGCTTAGCCATGACTTTTTCAAAGCTTGCCCCCAACTTTGCTATCCGCGTTAATAACAGCGGATTTATCATCAATCGATTGCAGTGAGAATTCAATATATTTGGGTTCGTTACTTTGAATGGTTGCTGTAGGGGCTGCGTTGTTAACTGGTAGTGCAGATACGCCATTCTTAATGATAGAAGCTGTGGTGTTAGCTGAAGCCGTAGTAGTTGTAACTGCTACTGGCGCTGTGCTTGTTGAAGCTGTGGTTTTGGGCAAGTTCATGTTCAAAGCAGAAAATAATTTACCTCTTAACGCAGGCTCATTACCTAGTCTTGCTATATATTCTGGTACAAGTTCGCCCTGTAACGCACGGCCGCTGATATTAAGCTGCTCAGATGTACTGTCAATACTAAAGCTGGTTAACCATAAGCCATCTAAGCTTTGTTTTGCAAAGGCACGCATCAAAGCCGCGTAGCCTTTTTCAGGTGTCGCTGAGCTTAGGTTTACAGTCTGCAAAATATGCTGTTGCATGGCTTCTTTTTGTTCCAATTGTGCAATTTGATCTACTAGGGCTTTGTTCGCCGTATGCGGTGTATGTAACAAAGTCGTTTGCTGTAATGCTGCTTGTATTGCCAATAGTTCTTGCGCTGTTTGGCTACGCTGTGCCGTTAACATAGACAATTGTTTTTGCGCATAGCTGTAATACCCCAACATCAACGCCAATAAAACCCCAAGCGTTATCACTATAGTATTAGGGTTTAAAAAATCCTTTTGTTTGATAAGAGATGGATTTAGTAGGTTAATCTGCTGACTCATGATGACGAGGCTCCTCGCAATGCCGCCCCTAGCGCGGGCATTAGGCTGGCCTGCATGGATAAATCACCCAGACTGGCTTGATCTTTAAATTCAAATACGTCCGATAGATCAAACCGATCTATCGGAATATAGAGATAAGCTTTTAAATAATCATAGAAGTCTTCACGCCCCATAAATGGCGCTAATACAAGACGATTGATTGTAATGTAGGGAAATTGGCGTTCAAAGTTATCTAGTGAACGTTGAATTTCTAGTAATAAACGCTCAAAAACGCTGGATTTTAGTTCACTATTGTCGTCCTGTATTTGCTTGGTATCTATTTCAATTCGTCTTGAGTGGTAAAGTTCGCCGCCTGACGTAAAAGTAAGCAATCCACCATGGCTGTTGATGGAAAGCA
>JAYTRW010000022.1:0-7464 GCA_043745985.1 Methylotenera sp. | reverse complement strand
TGAGCGATAAAGAATATCAAATCATGCGTAATGCCTCACTGGCAGTGTTGCGTGAAATTGGCGTGGATACTGGTGGTTCAAACGTACAATTTGCCATTAATCCTGATGATGGTCGTATGATTGTGATTGAGATGAACCCACGTGTTTCACGTTCATCAGCATTGGCTTCAAAGGCAACGGGTTTCCCAATTGCAAAAGTGGCCGCAAAATTAGCCGTTGGTTTCACGTTAGATGAGTTGCGCAATGAAATTACTGGTGGCGCAACACCGGCTTCATTCGAGCCATCGATTGATTACGTGGTCACAAAGATTCCTCGTTTTGCATTTGAAAAATTTCCACAAGCAGATTCACGTTTAACTACGCAAATGAAGTCTGTGGGCGAAGTGATGGCAATTGGCCGCACTTTCCAGGAGTCATTCCAAAAAGCTTTGCGCGGACTCGAAGTCGGCGTTGATGGCTTGGATGAAAAAACCACAGATTTAGATACTATTACCAAAGAGATGGGCGTGCCAGGTCCTGAGCGTATTTGGTATGTTGGTGATGCTTTTAGAATGGGCATGAGTGTTGAACAAGTGTTCAATATCTCAAAAATTGACCATTGGTTCCTTGTTCAAATTAAAGATTTAATCGATCGTGAACAAGCGCTTAAAGGCAAGCAAATTGCTGACTTAGATAAACAGGCCATGCTGAAATTAAAGCGCAGTGGCTTTTCTGACAGACGCTTAGCCACATTGCTCAATACAGATCAACACGCTGTACGTGCTTACAGACAAGCTTTGCAAGTACGCCCTGTATACAAGCGCGTAGATACCTGTGCAGCTGAGTTTTCGACTAACACTGCTTACATGTATTCAACATACGAAGAAGAGTGCGAAGCTGCGCCAACCAATAAAAAGAAAATTATGATATTGGGCGGTGGTCCTAATCGTATTGGTCAAGGTATTGAGTTCGATTATTGTTGTGTACATGCGGCATTTGCGATGCGTGAAGACGGTTACGAAACCATTATGGTGAACTGTAACCCTGAGACTGTTTCGACAGATTACGATACATCAGACCGCTTGTATTTTGAGCCAGTGACCTTGGAAGACGTACTCGAAATCGTGGCGCTGGAAAAACCAGTCGGCGTGATTGTGCAATACGGTGGGCAAACGCCACTTAAGCTAGCACGAGATTTAGAAAAAGCGGGTGTGCCTATCATTGGTACAACGCCAGATGCGATTGATATGGCAGAAGATCGCGAACGTTTTCAAAAAATGTTGCAGGCGCTTGGTTTAAAACAACCGCCAAACCGCACAGCGAGAACGCCAGATGAAGCAATACGCTTAGCTTTGGAAATCGGTTATCCGCTCGTTGTTCGTCCTTCTTATGTGTTGGGTGGCCGCGCGATGGAGATTGTGCAAGAACAATCTCAACTTGAGCGTTATATGCGTGAAGCGGTAAAAGTGTCGAATGAGTCGCCAGTATTGTTAGACAGATTCTTAAATGATGCGCTAGAAGTTGATGTGGATGCGCTTTGCGATAACACAGGTGACGTGATTATCGGCGGCATTATGGAGCACGTTGAACAAGCTGGTGTGCATTCTGGTGACTCAGCCTGCTCATTACCACCGTTTAGCTTATCAGCCAAACTGCAAGACGAGTTGCGTGACCAAACTAAACAAATGGCACGAGCTCTGGGTGTTGTAGGTTTAATGAATGTGCAGTTTGCTATTCAAGGAAAAACAGTATTTGTGTTAGAAGTGAATCCACGCGCATCACGCACAGTGCCATTTGTTTCAAAAGCCTGTGGTTTACAATTGGCTAAAGTGGCGGCACGCTGCATGATAGGTACTTCATTGAAAGCACAGGGTGTAACGCGTGAGATTGTTCCGCCGTTCTATTCAGTCAAAGAAGCGGTATTCCCTTTCATTAAATTCCCAGGCGTAGATACTATTCTAGGCCCGGAAATGAAGTCTACGGGCGAAGTGATGGGAGTTGGTGCAACGTTTGCGGAGGCTTTCCTAAAATCGCAGCTAGGCGCTTCTACTAAGCTGCCTGAAGGCGGCAGAGCGTTTATTAGCGTACGTAAAGAAGATTACAATAAAGTTGTTGAAATCGCTCATGCTTTGCACGATTTAGGTTTTGAATTAGTGGCTACTAAAGGCACTGCGACTGCATTGACAGCTAATGGCTTAAAAGTGGCTTCAGTGAATAAAGTGGCAGAAGGTCGTCCGCATATTGTTGATATGATTAAAAATGGCGACATTAGCTTTATTGTGAATGTGACTGAAGACAAGCGTGCGGTGGTTGATTCTTATGAAATTCGTCGTAGCGCGTTGCAAAATAAAGTGACTTACTACACAACGCTAGCCGGCGCTAAAGCAGCATGTGTAGGTATGGCACATATGCAAGAATTGACGGTTGAGTCACTTCAAGACTTGCATAAAAAGCTTTCTTAAAATACACTAGTTTTTTAATTTATAACCACACCAAAATTTAACCACACTTAAATTTTGGTGTGTGTTTTAAAAGCCACACTCTATATGAGTGTGGTTTATTTTTTTAGCTTAATAGATTTTAGATAAGGTTTAGCAATATGGCAGTTACCCAAATACCCGTTACCGTTAAAGGTGCAGAGCAACTAAAAGAGGAACTTTTGCGCTTACGCAGCGTAGACCGTCCATGGGTCATTCAGGCCATTGCGGAAGCGCGTGCGCAAGGCGATTTGTCTGAAAATGCTGAATATGAAGCCGCTAAAGAACGCCAAAGCTTTATTGAAGGCCGCATTGCCGAAGTTGAAGCTAAGCTTTCGAATGCTATGATTATTGATCCATCGACGCTGCACGCAGATGGTCGTTGTGTATTTGGCTCAACCGTCAGAATCGAAGATTTGGATAGTGGTAGCATCGTTACCTATCAGATTGTTGGTGACGATGAGGCAGATATTAAGAACGGTAAAATTTCGGTGAGTTCACCAATTTCACGCGGTCTTATCGGCAAGTCTGAGGGTGATGTCGCGGAAGTGGTGGCACCAGGTGGCGTTAAAGAATATGAAATTTTAGAAGTACAATATATCTAATGACAAATAATTGGCTGGATAAATTTAGTTTAATACTGATTACTTTCTGGGTAGGCGCTTTGTGGACTACAGGCGCCGTTGCGTATTCACTATTTCACACTCTGCAAGATAATCAATTAGCAGGTCAGCTGGCAGGGCAATTTTTCACCTACGTGTCTTACTTAGGTTTGTTCTCAGCGTTTTATCTGCTGATTCATCGCTTACTAGGCCATGGTACGCAGGCACTTAAACAGTCCTACTTTTGGGCATTGTTTGTGATGTTGATGTTGGTACTGGCTGGACATTTTGGTATCCAACCGATATTGGCACAACTGAAAGCGGATGCTTTTCCTGCAGACGTGATGCAAAGCGTGTTTGCTAATCGATTTAAAGCTTGGCACGGCGTGGCAAGCATTGCGTATGTGGTGCAATGCTTGTTAGGTATTGTGGTGGTTGTTAAGAAATAATTGGCTTTTAAATATGTCTTAGTAGAAGCGATTCGGAAGTTGCTTCTACATCGAGCAATTACTTTACTGGAACAACGATTTTTGGCTTAGTCGCTGATTTTCTATAAACGACTAGTTGTTTACCAATGTGATGCACTGCTACTGCATTGGTTTGCGTGCAAATATCTACCAACAATTGGGCGCGTAATTCTCTATCATCACCCGTAACTTTGATTTTAATCAGCTCATGCGCATCTAAGCTCAGATTAATTTCTTTTAAAACAGCTTCTGATAAGCCTTTGTTACTTATCATAACAACTGGATTTAAATTGTGTGCAAGGCCACGTAAGTAGCTAATTTGTTTTGAGTTCACGGCAGTATGTCTTCTTGAGTTATCTTATTGATTTATATAGGCGAGCAGTTTAACAGATGAAACTAAAACCTTCCAGCAAAGCTTGGATACACGAACATATCAATGATGAATTTGTAAAGCGCGCTCAGAAAGAGGGCTATAGAGCACGTGCTGCCTATAAGCTTAAGGAAATTGACGATAAAGATAAACTGATTAAGCCTGGCATGACTGTTGTAGATTTAGGCTCAACACCAGGCAGTTGGTCACAAGTAGCCGTACAGCGATTAAAAGGTCAAGGGCGCATTATTGCTTTAGATTTGCTCGAAATGGAGCCAATTAAAGGCGTAGAATTTATTCAAGGCGACTTTCGTGAAGAGGCCATCCTTAAAATATTAGAAAAAAGTTTAAATGGCAAGCAAGTAGACCTTGTAATTGCCGATATGGCACCCAATATGTCAGGTATTACTATCGTTGACCAAGCGGGCGCAGCATATTTAACTGAGTTGGCCTTGGAGTTTAGTAAAGAATGGCTGAAACCAAGTGGTAATTTTTTGGTCAAGGTATTCATAGGCGAAGGTTTTGACGATATTGTAAAAAATATGCGGACTATGTTTGATAAAGTGGTGACGCGTAAACCTAAAGCATCACGCGGTAGAAGTAGCGAAGTGTATTTGTTGGGATTAGGACGTAAACCCTAATCAAGAGCGCTATTTTATGGTTAATCTTAAAGACAATTTTTGTAAAAAGCGTAATATGGTAAGTATAAAATTAGTAAGCAGCGCGTTAGGCAAGCAATTAGTTAAACAAGTAGTGATAAAGCAGTGAATTAGCTACATAGATAATTCCCTTTCAAAAAAGGAACGATATTTTGAACAATATATTTAAGAATATTGCCATTTGGTTAGCGATTGCCATGGTCTTACTGGCAATTTTCAATGTGTCTGGCGTTAAAAATGGCGCAGACAGCCAAGTGGTGTACTCACAATTTATTCAGCAAGTTAAAAATGGTCAAATTGCTAAAGTGCAAATTGATGGGCGTGTATTGCACGGCACAACGCACGACGGTAAAAAATTCAACACTTTCGCACCTTCTGATCCTTGGATGGTTTCTGATTTGTTGAAAAATAACGTCACCGTTGAAGCCAAGCCAGATGAAGAGCAATCATTATTGATGAGCATTTTTGTTTCATGGTTCCCGATGATATTGCTAATCGGCGTTTGGATTTTCTTTATGCGCCAAATGCAAGGCGGCGGCAAAAGTGGCGGTCCATTCTCCTTTGGCAAAAGCAAAGCACGTCAATTAGATGAAACTAATAACACCACGACATTTGCTGATGTAGCAGGCTGTGATGAAGCCAAAGAAGAAGTCACGGAAATTGTAGAGTTTTTACGTGACCCAACTAAATTCCAAAAGCTCGGTGGCCGCATTCCACGTGGCGTACTCATGGTTGGCCCTCCAGGAACGGGTAAAACTTTGCTTGCTCGTGCGATTGCGGGTGAGGCAAAAGTGCCGTTCTTCACTATTTCAGGTTCTGACTTCGTCGAGATGTTTGTGGGTGTGGGTGCATCTCGTGTGCGTGACATGTTTGAGAATGCGAAGAAAAATTCACCATGCATTATCTTCATTGATGAGATTGATGCGGTAGGTCGTAGCCGTGGATCTGGCACAGGTGGTGGCAATGATGAGCGTGAGCAAACATTAAACCAGTTATTGGTTGAAATGGATGGCTTTGAAGGTAACTCTGGCGTGATTGTGATTGCCGCGACCAACCGTGCAGATGTGCTAGATAAAGCCTTGTTACGTCCAGGTCGTTTTGACCGTCAAGTGATGGTGTCATTGCCCGATATTAAAGGCCGTGAGCAAATCTTAATGGTGCATATGCGTAAAGTGCCAATTGATGTGGATGTGAAAGCAGACATTTTAGCGCGAGGTACGCCTGGTTTCTCAGGTGCGGATTTAGCAAACTTAGTCAATGAGGCCGCTTTATTTGCTGCCCGCCGTAATAAACGCACAGTAGATATGCAAGATTTTGAAGATGCTAAAGATAAAATCTTCATGGGTCCAGAACGTAAATCCATGGTGATGCGTGAGGAAGAGCGTCGTAATACTGCTTATCATGAGTCTGGTCATGCAGTAGTCGCTAAACTGTTACCTAAAGCAGACCCTGTGCATAAAGTCACGATTATGCCACGTGGTTGGGCATTAGGTTTAACTTGGCAATTGCCAGAGTTTGACCGCATCAGTAACTATAAAGACAAGATGTTGGAAGAAATCTCCATTTTATTTGGCGGTCGTATTGCTGAAGAGATATTCATGCATCAAATGTCTACTGGCGCTTCTAATGATTTTGAACGTGCGACTAAACTAGCGCGTTCTATGGTGACTAAATACGGGATGAGCGATGCGCTTGGCACCATGGTATATGCTGGGGATGAACAAGACTCTTTCTTTGGTAGCATGAGTTCAAAAACAGTTTCTGAGGCTACACAGCAGAAAGTAGATGCGGAAATTCGTCGTATTTTGGATGAGCAATATGGTATTGCGCGTAAGTTGCTAGAAGATAATCGCGATAAAGTCGAAGCAATGACAGCGGCTTTAATGGAATACGAAACGATTGACTCTGATCAAATCAACGACATTATGGCTGGCATTACAGTGCGCCCACCAAAACCAACACAAAGCAAAGCCAATCCACCGCGTGATTCTGGCTCAGCGGGTTTAGGTGCAAAACCTACACCACAACCTACGGCTAAAAATGAGTAGTAAATAAAGTTAAAAAGGGCTAGATTTCTAGCCCTTTTTTTATGTTGTAAAATTTAAGTATAATGCTGCAATGCAATCTGACTCTCAATTACACTTTCAGCCACAGCATGAGTTCTCATGCGGCAAGCATCAACTTACGCTCAATCGCCCACATGTTATGGGTATTGTGAATGTTACGCCAGACTCTTTTTCTGATGGCGGAAAATTCTCATCCACTGATTTAGCTGTCGAGCATGCTTTAAAGCTCATTGCCGATGGCGCCGATATTTTAGATATAGGCGGCGAATCTACCCGTCCTGGTGCTGCTATTGTTACTTTAGAGGAAGAGCTCAAGCGAGTTATTCCTGTGATTGAAGCTTTAAGTAAGACTTGCAATGTACCTATTTCAATTGATACTTATAAACCTGAAGTGATGCGCCAAGCAATCGTAGCAGGGGCGGATATTGTTAATGATATTCGCGCTTTGCAAGAACCCAATGCGTTAGAAATTGTTGCACAAAGTAAGGTGGGCGTTTGCTTGATGCACATGCAAGGCACACCTCAAACCATGCAGCTTGATCCGCACTATGCTGATGTAGTCAGTGAAGTTAAGCAGTTTCTTGTAGATAGAGTGAATGCAGCACTGGCACATGGCATTGAAAAAAATCGTATTTTGTTAGACCCAGGTTTTGGTTTTGGTAAAACACGCTCGCATAATATTGCACTCATTCAGCAATTGGATGAATTGAATATAATAGGTCTGCCTTTGTTAGTTGGGTTATCACGCAAATCTGTACTTGGTTCTATTACTGGAGCCGATGAAGGACAACGCCTATACGCAAGCATTGCGGCTTCAGTCATTTCTGCTATGAAAGGCGCTAAA
>JAYTRW010000021.1:0-21665 GCA_043745985.1 Methylotenera sp. | reverse complement strand
CTTCAAGCTTCAGCCTCTCAACAATTTCAGCGCGCGTTGGTGCGTCCGCCGTGGCGGTCAATGCAATACGCGGCACATGCGGAAAACGTTCATGTAAGACTGTTAGCTTGCGATACTCTGGGCGGAAATCATGCCCCCACTGCGAAACGCAGTGCGCCTCATCAATCGCAAAAAGCGCAATGCCAGCGCCCTCTTCTATTTCATCTAATAACGATAAAAAGCTGCTCATCAACAAGCGCTCTGGCGCCACATACACAATCTGTAAGTGTCCTCGCATCAGCTGTGCTGTGATTTCTCGCGCTTCACCGGCATCTTGACTAGAATTTAAAAACGCTGCGCGTACGCCTAACTGCTTAAGCGCATCGACTTGGTCTTGCATCAAGGCAATAAGTGGCGACACCACAATACCAACGCCCTCGCGCAACAAAGCTGGCAGCTGATAACATAAAGACTTACCGCCGCCAGTTGGCATAAGTACCAGCGCATCGCCACCAGTCGTAACATGTTCGACAATGGCCTGTTGCTCACCGCGAAAAGTTGAATAGCCAAAAACGTCGTGTAGGGTTTGTAATGCGGGGATATTTGACATGGGCGATATTGTACACCGCGCAGGATTGACGTTAGCGGCCTAATCTACAAATCGTGAACATAAAAAAGGTGAGTAACAAGTTACCCACCTTATAAGGTTATATCTAATGTTTGTCGCTAATAATAGTTATTAAGCCTTCATATTCCACACATGTGAGTTGGTATGCCATTGACCATTAGAGCTCTGCTCAAGCACGCTCATCGTAATACCACCAAAAGAACTAGATTCCGCGCCATTGGCATGCCATTTACAGATTTGGTAGATTACTTTATCTGACCCACCAAATTCAACTATTTCTAAAGAGTGATTATGCAGACCATTTTCCACAAAACTACTAAACAGCGCCTCTATTTCGCTGCGCCCAGCAAGGGTTATGCCGTTGCCTGGAGATACTGTAGCATTTTCAGTATAAAGACTGGCTAGCGCCTTTATGTCTCCGCTGTTTAACGACTTATTCCATGCAGAATTAGCTGACTCAATAATCGATTTCATACTCTTAGTATTAATATTTTCTAATATCGATTTACTATTCATTGATTTTTCCGATTTACATAGTGACTGATTATTTTAATGGTGATGCAACTCTTTCTAATCGCATCACCATCATCAGAATCGTTAAAACTATTAGTTTACTAGTAAACTAACACTTAACTACATGCGTCTTGACCTTCAACTTTATGCTGCTCTTCATCTAAAATCACAACACGACGGTTAGGCGCTAAACATTCAACTAATTTTTTGCCTTTAACGCCTTTACAGTCAACCACTGGTTCTGATTCACCTTTACCAACTGCTTGTAGACGGCTTGCATTAATACCTTGTGAAACGATGTATTCTTTCACTTGATTAGCACGGCGTTCTGAAAGCTTTTGATTGTAAGCTTCTGAACCAATACGGTCAGTGTAGCCGCTCACCATCACTAGTTTAAATTCTGAATGTTCTTTAAGTTTAGCAACAACACCATCAAGAATTGGCTTAGAGCCATCTTGTAATTTTGATTTATCGAAACCAAATAGCTTTTCAGCTGAAATTGTAACCGTTTCAAATTTTGGTTTGCATGGCTCTACCACTGCTACAGGAGCAGGAGCAGGTGCTGCCTCTACCACTGGCTCAGGTGCTACATATGGCGCAGCTACTGGTTCTGCCGCAGCAACGACTGGCATAGGCGTTGGCGCACCAAAGCGGAAAATACCGCCCAAGCTTAACAAGGTATTGCTGATTGTTTCACTGTGGCTAACATTCGTTCCGTCTAAATTGTTATCTAAGCCGCCTTTAGCGCGACTCCATTGCTGACGTAGGTCAGCTTGCAAACCAAAAGTGTCGCTCACTAAATATTGTGCGCCTAAACCCACATTCGCCATCCAGCCAGTTTTAGTGTTACTCAAGTCATTGTTGGGTGCAGGAATAGAATAGCCAAGTTTATTGCGCGCTACACCTGCACCTACTAATACAAACGGACGAAATTTATCACGACTCAGCATGTATAAAGCATCCAAGCCTAATGTAGTTTGTTTGTATCGACCACTCGCGCCAGTAATGCCGTTTTCATTTGAGGTGTTATAGCCTAAACCACCTTGAATATCCCAACTAGGACTTACTTCTTTACCAAACTTGATAAATGCACCACCGCCATTACCAGCGTTTAGGTCATTGTCAGTATCCATATAACTAATGCCTGGTAAAGCATACCAAGCACCGCGATACATATCTTCTGCTGAAGCAGAAAGTGCAGTTAAACCTAATGTAGCTACGACTGCGATTTGAATAAGCCTGTTGTTCATATTAATTTGCCTTTATTTTAAAGTGATGGTGTTTGCGTTTAACTCAGCATGAGTAGTTGTATGCATAATACTTACGCATGCTTAAATACTCTGTGCGGCAGGCAACATAGGCATTGATATTCTTAATTTAGTTTTTAGTTAGGTATGTGAACAATAATGCTAATAAAAAAGCCTAGTCATTTCTGACTAGGCTTTATGTTGACCAACAAACGCTAAATGCTAATGATAGCTAACTCACTGAAGATTTGTTTGCTGAATACCTGCTAGTAACCATTTAGCATTTTCATCATGCAGATGTTTTTGTATGTGCCACACTTCATCTATGTTTTCTGGCGTACCGTTATTCTCACTTAGCTGACCTGTGAATCGTACGCTAGCGACTGAGAACACCGCATCATCATTCACTTCGAGTAGCTCAGCTTGAATGGCTATGACTTCAGTTTTTTGTACAGAATTGCCACGTTCTTGCATTTGCATAGTAATTTCGGCAAACACTTCAGGCGTGGTGTACTCACGAATATCGTTGCTATCTTTGTTGTCATTAGCCGCTTGTAGGCGAATAAATGAAGCTTTTGCACTACGTATAAAAGTATCTACAGGAAAGTTTTCTGGGATATTGCTATTAACAGTATTAGCTGCACCAAAACCTGACGCGCCGCTTCGAGCCTGTGACTGCGAATCCTGTGTGTGATAAGCAGATTCTCCAGCATACTGCGTCACAGTTGAAGGATTAAAGTTATTTGCTGGTTGAGGTTTTTTGAATTTGGAAATCAAAAACATCACCACGCCTGCAGCAAGCAACGCCATTAAAATGCTGCTGAAACCACCGCCCATGCCACCCATTCCGCCCGAAAACATCGACATTAAACCCGCGCCTATGGCCAAACCTGCTAATGGCCCCATCCATTTGTTACCTGCTGGCTTAGTGGCTGGTGCTAATTGCGCATTTTGTGTACTTTGCGCTTTACTAGGCTGCTGGCTTTGCATCGTGCGCTGTTTGCCAAAGCTACTGCCACCACCAAAACGCCTAGCCTCAGATACCGTTGCTAGCAAGCTTGTGGTCATGAGTGCAATCATTAAGAACGTTAAAAACTTTTTCATGGTTACCTTAATTCAATTATTAAACAAAAATGTGTGTTAATTTTAATTTATCACTTTTATCATGGGGGCTAATGTGGCGCTATCAAGTGTTGAGTAAGCTATTTAAGAGCCCGACTGCCGTATAGTTAACTTAGCAAGCTTGACTGGGTTTAGCAGTATTAATGAATTTAGCTTATTTATTATGCGCCCGCATAATTCTGCCTTTTTCGCGTTCCCAATCACGCTCTTTCTCTGTATCGCGTTTATCGTGCTGCTTTTTACCTTTGGCTAGGCCAATTTGTACTTTCACGCGGCCTTTTGAAAAGTGCATATCAAGCGGTACTATGGTGTAACCTGCACGCTCAACTTTGGCAATTAATTTTAGAATTTCTTCACTATGTAACAATAGCTTACGGGTTCTAATGGCATCTGGACGGATATGTGTAGATGCCGCACCTAGCGGCGTGACATGGCAGCCGATGATGTAGATCTCACCACGCTGAATAATGACATAAGCCTCTTTAATGTTAACGCGGTTTTCACGGATGGCTTTAACTTCCCAGCCCTCTAAAACAACGCCCGCCTCGTACTTATCTTCAATAAAGTAATCAAAAAAGGCTTTTTTATTTTGTGCAATGCTCATAAAGCTAAATATTTCTTGTCGAATGACTTAAAATAACATTTTACTCTAGTTCTCGTTTAGAACTAATCCGATTTATTTGTCAATTTTACGTTACAGCTTGATTTAACATTTAGGAAACTATGGCGCAAGTTCAAAAGTCAGTACTGATTAACCACTCTGCAAGCCGCATGTATGCGCTGGTGGATGACGTGACTAAGTATCCTGCATTTTTGCCATGGTGCGGCGGTGTCGACTTAATCAAGCGAGATGAAGTATCAACCATTGCCACTCTGCATATTGCTTATCATGGCATACACCAGAAATTCACCACAGAAAACCATAAAACTTACCCTAGCGCGATGGATATTAAACTTAAAGATGGTCCATTCAAGCAGCTTGAGGGCATGTGGCGTTTTATAGAATTAAGTGAAGATGCTTGCAAAATAGAGTTCATGCTCAGCTATGAGTTTGCCAATAGTTTTTTAGAAAAAATCATCGCGCCAGTGTTTAGCCATATTGCCAATACCTTTGTCGATAGCTTTGTAGCACGTGCGGATGTCGTGTATAAAACTAGGTAATATAAAAATCAATTAATTAGAATTAACGTATTAGAAATATTAGGAAAATGAAATGACCGATAGTGAAATGATTGTAGAAGTCGCTTATGCGCTGCCTAAAGAGCAATTAATCATACCGATTAAGGTCACTGAAGGCATTACTGCCGAGCAGGCAATCAAATCTTCTGGAATCATGGCTAAGTACCCAGAAATTGATTTGACTGTCAACAAAATCGGTATTTTTGGCAAACTGATTAAATTAGACACACCATTGCGTCATTTAGACCGTGTGGAAATTTATCGCTTATTGATTGCCGACCCGAAAGAAGTTCGTAAGCAGCGCGTTGCCGATGGAAAAGTAATGAAAAAAGGCGGTGGGGATGCGCAGCCAGAAGTTTGATGATGATTAATATAAAGCTTTTACTTTACCAAATTGAGGCTAAAAAAACTTAAGCCTCAACACTTTAATCGCAATACTTTTCTACATCTCTTTGCGCATCTGCTTTGCCTTGACCAATATCTGCATCACCTAAATACTGCTTCTTGCCATTTTCATCAATTTTTGCAATTCTGCCACCATTCGTAAATGTCGCTAAATTTTGTTTTGCCGCAGTACAGTTCGCTTGTTTAGTATCTAATTCGGCTTTCTTTTGTAGATCATCCTGCTTTTGTTTTTCAGCATCCTGAGCACGTTTTTGTGCAGCGTCTTCTTTGCTTAACGGCGCCTTGTCATCTTTAGTTTTGGCATCAACTGATTTTCCATCAGACTTAGCTTTATCTTTGGCTAAAGTTGCCGCTTTATCGCGATTAAGTGCTGCAGTCACATCACCCTCAACAGGAGCTAAAGGGGCAAGACCTGTGGGCTTCGCAATTTTTTTACCATACAAGGTCTCTTGCTTAACGTTAGAAGGTGGCGGCACATCACTATAACGAATGACACCATCTTTATCTTTCCATTTGTAGATTTCGGCCGAAGCTAAAGTCGGTAATAAAACAACACATAATAATAAAATACGTAATCTCATAGCCTATCCTTTAGGTAACTACTTTGCAGTTTAGCTCAACGCATTGCTGATACTACTCATTTAAAATAATAGTATTGCCAGTTATTCGTTCAAGCAAGCTTTATTTGAAGCATGCTGAATAAATAAATTGAGCTACAGGATTATTTAATCGTACTTAACATCTAGCTTCATATGGTGAACGTAAGCATCGCCCCTACATGCCTCTTCAACGTACTCTATCAATTTATTTTCACCTGAATATATACGTTGCTTTTGGAGTAAGCATGGTGTGCTTTCTTCGAAACCAAATGTTTTGGTTTCGACTTCTGAGCTTAGCATGGCCTCCATTGACTGCTCTGCCCAGCTGAGCCTGATTTCACAGACATCTTGCAGAAAAGCGTAAATGGAGCCTTTCGCATCCCAATCAGCTAGCTTCGGCGCTACGGCTAAATCATACCAAGCAACTTCTCTCGTCATAAGCACCTCATCTGCCAGCCTCACCCGCACTAAGCGCAAGAATGATGCATTAGAAGGTCTCTGAAAAATAGAGGCAATTGTTCTATCTGAGATTACGTCATGGCTTTCAAGTCGACTAGAAGGCGTCTTTCCCAGCGCTAGCATTTCTTCAGTGAACCCTTTTAAGCGACCCAATGGCATGCTCACCCCAGACGGTTTATTTACTGAGGTTCCACCTCTGCCATTAGCGCTTAATAAGCCAGCTTGCCTAAGCTCGTCATAACAACGCTTGATAGTGGTTCGACTTAAATTCAGCGCGTCAGCCAAATCCCTCTCAGATGGCAAACCCAAGCCGTGAGCGATTTCTCCCGTGTCTATCAAATGTACAATATGACGAATCAGTTGCTTGTAATAAGGCTCTGATGTTTTATCATCAACAGTTAACCTATCAATGATTTCTCGTGCAGTTAATTTTTGGCGCTTAACTTTCATAACTATCATCAATTTTGTAAAATATTTCAAAATTGATGATACAAGCATTAATCACTGATTAATATGCAGCTAACAGTATTTAACAATTTAAGAATTTTTATAGCTAACACTCGCGCCTTTTGCCTTAAATCTGTATAATTTCGTTTTGGATACAAGGATTTTCGCATGCGTTTACTGCAACAAGCTCTTACGTTTGATGACGTTTTATTAGTGCCAGCTTACTCTAATGTGCTGCCACGCGAGGTTTCTCTCGCCACTCAACTCACTCGTAACATTCAATTAAATATCCCTCTTTTATCAGCAGCTATGGACACTGTGACCGAAGCGCCACTGGCTATTGCATTAGCTCAAGAAGGCGGTTTGGGCTTTATTCATAAAAACATGACAGCCATGAAACAAGCTGCACACGTTGCACGTGTAAAGCGCTTTGAATCTGGTGTGGTAAATGATCCTATTACAATTCAAAGCCACATGACGGTGCGTGATGTACTTGAGCTGAATCACATGCATAAAATCTCTGGGATTCCAGTAGTGGATAACGGCAAAATCGTTGGCATAGTGACCAATCGCGATTTACGTTTTGAAACTAATCTTGATCAGCCGATTAGAAACATCATGACGCCAAGAAGTAAGCTGGTGACTGTGCGTGAAGGCGCACCAAAAGATGAAGTTATTCGTTTACTACATCAACATCGTTTAGAACGTGTTTTGGTGATTGATGCTGAAGATACGCTTAAAGGTTTGATTACTGTTAAAGATATACAAAAATCAACGGATCACCCTCTCGCATGTAAAGATGCTCAAGGTAGATTGCGCGTTGGTGCGGCTGTAGGTGTTGGTGAAGGTACGGAAGAACGCGTTGCAGCTTTATCTGAGGCTGGGGTTGACGTGATTGTGGTTGATACAGCTCATGGTCACTCACAAGGCGTATTAGACCGTGTAACATGGGTTAAAAAACACTTCCCCCATATTGAAGTCATTGGCGGCAACATTGCTACAGCAAGCGCTGCATTGGCTTTAGTAGATGCTGGCGCTGATGGCGTTAAAGTAGGTATTGGACCAGGTTCAATTTGCACAACACGTATCGTAGCTGGCGTAGGTGTTCCACAAATCAGTGCTATTGCCAATGTAGCCAAAGCGCTTGAAAAATCAGGTGTGCCGTTTATTGCAGATGGTGGCATTCGTTTCTCTGGCGACATATCCAAAGCGCTTGCAGCTGGCGCATATAGCGTGATGTTAGGTGGCATGTTTGCAGGTACGGAAGAAGCGCCGGGCGAAATCGAATTATTCCAAGGCCGCTCATATAAATCATACCGCGGCATGGGTTCTATCGGCGCGATGCAAAAAGGCTCTAGTGACCGGTACTTCCAAGATACCAATAGCGGTGCAGATAAACTGGTACCGGAAGGCATCGAAGGTCGCGTGCCATACAAAGGTAGCTCACTTGCAGTGATTCATCAGCTAATGGGCGGTTTACGTGCTTCTATGGGCTATGTAGGCTGTGCAACCATTGACGAAATGCGTAATAAAGCTGAGTTTGTACAAATCACTTCTGCAGGTATGCGTGAATCGCACGTACATGATGTGCAGATTACCAAAGAAGCACCAAACTACCGCGTTGACTAAACAACCTTGCTTGAAATACGAGTGGTTATTTTAACCACTCGTATTTTTTTAACCTTCTCGATTAAGCACACGCCATGCACTCAAAAATCCTCATTCTAGACTTCGGCTCTCAAGTCACTCAACTTATCGCGCGTCGTGTACGTGAAGCGCACGTGTATTGCGAAATTCACTCATGTGAAGTAACCGACGAGTTTGTGCGTAACTTTGGTGCTGACGGCATTATCCTTTCAGGTAGCCATGCCAGTGCTTATGAGGAAGAATCTGATAGCGCTCCACAAGCTGTATTCGAACTTGGCGTACCTGTGTTAGGCATTTGTTACGGTATGCAAACCATGGCGCAGCAACTCGGCGGTAAAGTAGAAGCTGGTCATAAACGTGAGTTTGGTTATGCACAAGTCCGCGCTCGCGGCCACTCCGCCTTATTCCGCGACATTCAAGATAGTACAAATGCTGAAGGCCATGGCTTTATTGATGTATGGATGAGTCACGGCGATAAAGTGACTGAAATACCAGCTGGGTTTAAAGTGATTGCTAGCAATGACACTACGCCAATTGCAGCCATGGCTGACGAAACACGTAAATTCTACGCCGTACAATTTCACCCAGAAGTGACACACACCAAGCAAGGTCAAGCCGTGCTTAACCGCTTTGTGTTAGATATTTGTGGCGCTAAACCTGACTGGATTATGGGCGATTACATAGCCGAAGCGGTCGCTAAAATAAAAGCTCAGGTCGGTGATGAGGAAGTAATTTTAGGTTTATCTGGTGGCGTAGATTCTAGCGTTGCAGCCGCACTCATTCACCGCGCAATTGGTGATCAGCTTACTTGCGTGTTTGTTGACCACGGCCTACTTCGCCTGAATGAAGGTGATATGGTGATGGAAATGTTCGCAGGTCGCTTAAATGTGAACGTAATTCGCGTTGATGCGGCAGATCAATTCATGGGGCATTTAGCGGGTGTGAGCGATCCCGAAGCTAAACGTAAAATTATTGGTCGTGAGTTTGTAGAAGTATTTAAAAATGAAGCTGCTAAGCTCAAAGCTGGCACTGGTGGACATAAAGGTGCTACATTTTTGGCTCAAGGCACCATCTACCCTGACGTGATTGAATCTGGTGGCGGAAAATCTAAAAAAGCCGTGACAATTAAAAGTCATCACAACGTAGGTGGCTTGCCTGAACAGTTAGGCTTAAAACTATTAGAACCGCTACGCGACTTGTTTAAAGATGAAGTACGTGAACTTGGCGTAGCGCTTGGCTTGCCAGCTGATATGGTGTATCGCCACCCATTCCCAGGACCAGGTTTGGGCGTGCGTATTTTAGGCGAAATCAAAAAAGATTTTGCTGATTTACTCCGTCGTGCCGATGCAATCTTTATCGAAGAACTACGCAATACCAAAGACGAAGCAACAGGCAAAACTTGGTATGAACTGACTAGTCAGGCCTTTACTGTGTTCTTACCAGTAAAGTCTGTAGGCGTAATGGGCGATGGTCGCACTTATGATTACGTTGTAGCATTACGTGCAGTGGTCACTAGTGACTTTATGACAGCGCATTGGGCAGAGTTACCCTACTCTCTTTTAGGTCGCGTTTCAAACCGCATCATTAATGAAGTACGTGGCATTAACCGCGTGGTATACGACGTCTCTGGCAAACCACCAGCAACGATTGAATGGGAATAACTTGAGTCGAGGCTTTGTCAAAGAAGATGATGTAGAAAGAGCTGGCACTGATTTACCTGAACGTCGGGTAAGTGAGCTTCCTAACTATGTTACTCCATTTGGCTTAGCGCAGTTACAAACGCAAGCCACTGCTTTAGAACAGCAACAACAAGCGCTGCTACCCAATAAAGATGACCCTGTCACGCAGCAAACTTTGGCGCCTTTAAAGCGAGATTTGCGTTATTTAGAAACCCGTTTGGAAAGTGTGATTTTAATCGACCCAGCTACGCAACCCAAAGACAAGGTTTTATTTGGCGCCACAGTGAATGTAGAAGATGAAGAGGGTAACGCCCATCAGTTCACTATTGTAGGGGAAGATGAAGCAGACATCGCATTAAATAAAGTCAGCTGGGTTTCACCGATTGCAAAGGCGTTAATTGGGCACAAGGTTGGTGAAACAGTGAGTTGGCAACGCCCTGCGGGCAATTTAAATTTAGAGATTCTAGCTATTAATTACCTAGCTATTAATGACTAAATTTCTTTAAAGAAAGAATATTAAATGAACGTGAATACCGCGATTGAAGCACGTCGCTCTGTCAAAAGTTTTGACCAGCATCACAAAATGACGCAAACTGAAATTGATCAGCTAATATCTTTAGCCATGCTGTCACCTACAGCGTTTAATATTCAAAACTGGCGTTTTGTGTTGGTCACAGATGCTGTATTGCGTCATCAAATACGTGCGGTAAGCTGGAATCAAGCGCAAGTTGAAGAGGCTTCTTTGCTGATTGTATTAACCGCAGATTTAAAAGCATGGGAAAAACAACCTGAACGCTATTGGAAAAATGCACCTAAAGCGGCTTCTGATATTTTAGTGCCAATGATTGGTCATTATTACGTAAAAAATGAGCAACTTCAGCGTGATGAAGGCATGCGCTCTTGTGGCATGGCAGCGATGACAATTATGCTCGCGGCAAAAGAAATGGGTTATGACACCTGCCCTATGGATGGTTTTGACTTTGATGCTGTGGGTAAATTGCTTAATCTGCCTGCCGACCACACACCAACCATGTTTGTGGTAGTAGGTAAAGCGTTAAAAGAAGCGCAGCCACGTAGCGGCCAGCTAGCCATGAATGAAGTCGTGATTAGCAATACATTTTAGTCTAGAAAATCTATACTTTTAAAAAACGATACTTTTAAGAAATACACTTAAGGATTTAACCGTGTTAATTAGCAACAATATCACCGTGCAGTTTGGCGCAAAGCCGCTTTTTGAAAACGTTTCCGTTAAATTTGGCGACAACAACCGCTATGGTTTAATTGGTGCTAATGGTTGCGGAAAATCAACCTACATGAAAGTACTGGCTGGCGTTTTAACGCCTAGCGCTGGCAACATTTCAATTGATAGCCATGAACGTATGGCATTTTTGAAACAAGACCAATTTGCTTACGAAGATCAACGCGTACTCGATGTCGTGATGATGGGCCATGAGCAAATGTGGAATGCCAATGTAGAAAAAAATGCTATCTACGCAAATCTTGAAGCCACTGAAGACGATTACATGCGAGCGGCTGAGTTAGAAGGCGTGTTTGCTGAGTATGATGGCTACACGGCAGAAGCACGTGCTGGTGAGTTGTTAATGGGCGTAGGTATTCCTATTGAACAACACAACGGCTTAATGAGCGCTGTTGCACCAGGTTGGAAGTTACGTGTATTGCTTGTGCAAGCGCTGTTTTCAAACCCAGATATTTTGCTACTGGATGAGCCAACCAACAACTTGGACATTAACACTATTCGCTGGTTAGAAGATGTGCTGAACAATCGTGATTGCACCATGGTCATTATTTCGCATGACCGTCACTTTTTAAACCAAGTATGTACGCATACTTGTGACATGGATTACGGCAAAATTTCGATGTATCCAGGCAATTATGATGATTACATGGAAGCCAGCACCGCAGCGCGCGCGCAAGCGACCAAAGATAATGACAAAGCCAAACAAATGGTGGCTGACTTACAAGACTTTGTACGCCGATTCTCTGCTAATGCCTCTAAAGCTAAGCAAGCAACTAGCCGTGCCAAAAAAATCGATAAAATTAAAATTGAAGAATTTAAACCTTCAAGCCGCCAATATCCGTTTATCCGCTTTGAGTATGATGAGCGTGAAAAACTTTACCGCAATGCGGTTGAGTTGAAAAAACTCAGCCACGCCTTTGACAAACCACTATTTAACGATGTGGATATGATGTTTGAAGCTGGTGAAAAAGTGGCTATTATTGGTGAAAATGGGATTGGTAAAACAACCTTCTTGCGTTGCCTAGCAGGTGATTTACAGCCTAAATTTGGTGAAGTGAAATGGGCAGAGAAAGCAAATATCGGCTACTTTGCGCAAGACCATGAATACGAATTTGAAGATGGCGAAGAATTGTTTGATTGGATGACAAAATTCAGACAAACTGGTGATGATGACCAAGTGGTTCGCAGCATGCTAGGCCGCTTGCTATTTGGTGGAGATGACACTAAAAAATCAGTCAAAGTACTCTCTGGTGGCGAAAAAGGTCGTATGCTTTACGGCAAAATGATGCTGGCTAGAACCAACGTCATGCTGATGGATGAGCCAACTAACCATATGGACATGGAGTCTATCGAAGCCTTAAATACGGCTTTAGATAAATACAAAGGCACCCTATTCTTTGTTAGCCATGACCGCGAGTTTGTAAGCTCAATTGCTACACGCATCATTGAAATCAAAGCGGATGGCATTGTGGACTTTACTGGTAATTACGAAGACTACTTGGCGAGTCAAGGTGTGGAGTAACGCCTAAAGGCCTGATCACAACGCTCTAGATCATCTGGCTTGTTGTGATTTGGTTTTTATCTTTTTTAGCGTATGCCATGGCGATTAAAGATAGTGGAATTGAGTGGCTAGGGATTTTCTGGCCGATTTACTTGGCTGACTTATGGCTTGAGCAATCGCGTATTAGTGATACCATTTGGTTGCATACGCATGCTAGACATGATTCCAAACCAACAGGAATACGCGCACTGGCTGAGATTCATCCCTAAAAGTATTGTTGGCTTATTGCCCTTAATCGCCAAAAATATCATTGAATTTCACAAAGCCAAAACCATGTGTTGGGTCATGATGCTTAAGTTAAGTTTGAATAGTTCATGACGTATTAAACCTATCTAACAATGGCCTTTAAATGTTAAGGCTATTTGACCTGTATCAATGCAAGTAGTGCCCTTGAAGCGCATATTAACCACAGGAAGCTAGTCAAGCTAGCTTTGTTAACTTCAGCAGAAAGGGTATTTATCATGCAATTGCTTATCAAGCTTTTTTCTACCGACTATGGTCTGCAAAGCCTTGCCGTTATTGTGTTTATTCTAGGAATGTGTGTTTGGTTTGCTTTGTATTTCAAAAGTCATATTGATGAAGACACTAGAAAAGCTAACGCTGATGAGAAAAAATGAGTCAATTAAAACAGATAAAGTCATAAAAGAAGCTTTTTCTGCACCTAAACAAACAGCACAAACTACAGTTGCTTCACCTGCCAAAAGCACACAAAAAGCTAGCGGAGTTTACAAACATCTATTAACAGGCGTATCTTATATGTTGCCTTTGGTTGTCGCTGGTGGCTTGATAATTGCACTCTCGTTTATTTTTGGTATCGAAGCATTTAAAGAAAAAGGCACCTTGGCCGCAGCATTGATGAGTATTGGCGGCGGCGCAGCATTTGCATTGATGATTCCAGTACTGGCGGGCTTTATCGCTTACTCTATTGCAGATCGTCCAGGCTTAGCGCCAAGTTTGATTGGCGGCATGTTGGCAAGCCAACTGCAAGCTGGCTTTTTAGGTGGAATTCTAACTGGCTTTTTTGCAGGTTATGTAGCACTGTGGATGCGCGACAACATCAAGTTGCCAGTGCATTTTGAAGGGCTAAAACCTGTATTGATTATCCCGCTATAATCAACATTACTAGTTGGTTTATTCATGATTTATGTAGTTGGCGAGCCAGCAAAAGCGATCATGGACGACCTTACCAACTTCCTTAAAAATATTGGCTCGGCAAACGCGGTATTACACGGACTTTTATTAGGCGGCATGATGGCAGTCGACATGGGTGGCCCAGTGAATAAATCAGCCTATACCTTTGGTGTTGGCCTAGTTGCAAATAATACATTCTTGCCAATGGCTGCGGTGATGGCGGCTGGCATGGTGCCTCCTCTAGCGCTTGGATTGGCTACCTTTGTGGCTAAAAATCGATTCACTGCAGATGAACAGATTGTAGGAAAGGCATCTGCTGTACTAGGTTTGTCGTTCATTACCGAAGGCGCAATTCCATTTGCTGCCAACGACCCATTACGTGTTATTCCATCATGGGTGGCGGGAGCAGCTTTAACAGGTGCAATGTCCATGTATTTTGGCTGTGAATTGCACGCACCACACGGCGGAATTTTTGTACTCGCCATTCCCAATGCAGTAAGCCCATTGTTAGCGTATATCGCTGCGATTGTCTCGGGCACATTGCTGACGACTGTATTACTCGTTCTATTTAAGAAGCCTATTTCTCAAGTTATTACTGCCTAAAACTTGCATGAAAAACACTTCAATGATTAAAACTAAATAAACAGGAAGTAACATCATGACTAAACAATTTTTCAGCTGCATAGCAGCTGTATGGTGACTGCTTGCCTCAAATTTTGCAACGGCACTAGATATTTCACCCTACATTCGTGCTCAAGGTGAGCGTCAATACTGAAGGCAGCTCTTCAGCTTGCTTTAAATTAGCTGGTGCTGCAGCTAAGTATCGCATGGGTAACTAGTGTGAGATTTATGCTGGGTCAAGAGCTTAATAAGTTCTCAGATAGTTCGACAATCAATGCGCATGTCATGCTCGCTGGATACCATCCATTAACGAGTAAGAAAATGCTTGAGGATTCCAGTAGCGACTTCAGATTTGCTCAATCCTACTTAAGTTGGGACAAAATATCACTGTTAAATGGCGGTAATTTATGGGCTGGTCGCCGTTATTACAAACGTGAAGATGTTCATATCACCGATTTTTTCTACTGGAACCCACAAGGACTGGGCGCGGGAATTGAAGATGTGAATGTCGGTAAACTTAAATTGAGTTATGCGTTGTTTCGCGAAGATAATCAAGATCAAAAAATTCTAACCACACGACATGATTTTCAGCTGCGAGGTCTTGACGTTAACCCTGATGGACAATTGGAGCTTGGGCTAAGTTACATTCCTAAAAGTAACCATACAACAACAGCTGATGCAGGATGGGCTGTCACTGTACAACATAGACAAAACAACATTATGGGCGATGGCACCAATAAATTAGTGGTGCAATATGGTGTCGGCCCTAGCATTGGTTTAGGTGGTACGGGTTCAATTGATAATGGATCTGATGTAAGACGTTTTCGTATTGTTGATGGTTTTTATGCGCAGATTACCCCTAAGCTGGGTGGTCAACTGACTGCAGTTTATCAAAAAGATACCTCAAATGCAGGAGACCAAACCTGGACATCGATGGGTGGTCGCGTGAATTACGGCGTAACAGAGCATTTTAAAATGCAAGCTGAATTAGGTCAGGATTGGGTTTCACCTTCAAGTGGAGACACTCGCCGATTGACCATACTTACCATTGCGCCAGCGTGGGCGATTGCAAGTAATTTTTGGTCACGCCCTGAGCTGAGATTTTTCTGTACCTATGCACAATGGAATGATGCTGCCAGTGCTGCGGCACTAGGTTCTAGTGATGCTGCAGTTTCTTCTTTAGCACCAACCAGTGTATTTGGCAGCGCGAATCATGGTGCTACTTTAGGTTTGCAATTTGAGGGCTGGCGGTAGTGTGAAATTAAGTTAGAAAATAACTCGACTAAAAAGGCCTTCGATATGGAAAAACAAACATTTTCACAATTCTTATTAGATGAACAGCGGCTACGCGGTATTCATGATGATGAGTTTGTACTGCTTTGCAACTGCCTGTAAATCAATTTCTAGAGCTGTTTGCAAAGGCGCCTTAACGGGTGTTATGGGTAGCCTTGAATCTGAAAACATTCAAGGTGAAACGAAAAAGCAGCTTGATGTAATTACCAACGATACTTTTATTGAGGTTAATCAGGTTGCTGGCTATTAGGCTGGAATGGCTTCAGAAGAGATGGATGAGCCCTATGAAACTCCAGTTAATCTTCGTAAAAGTGGCAAATACTTGCTGTTATTTGATACTCTAGATGGCTCTTCTAACGTGAATGTGAATATATCGGTAGGAACAATTTTCTCTATCCTCCGTTGTCCAGAAGGTGTGGAGAATCCTAAGGTAAAAGATTATCTACAATCTGGTATCACGCAAGAGTGTTTAGGGTACGCACTTTACGGCTCTTCAACGATGCTGGTGATTACTACTGGCTTTGGCGTGAATGGGTTTACGCTGGATAACGATGCGGGTGAGTTTTATCTAACACACCTCAATATGCGTGTTCCAGAAAATACGCATGAATTTGCAATCAATATGTCTAATCAAAAGTCATGGGAAACGCCAGTTAAAAACTATATTGAAGACTGCTTAAAAGGCTTAGATGGCCCACGAGGCAAGCAATTCAATATGCGCTGGGTTGCATCTATGGTGGCGGAGGTTAATAGAATTTTAATACGTGGTGGTATTTTTATGTACCCAATAGATAGCAAGCTAAAAGACAAAGGTGGGAAATTACGCTTAATGTATGAAGCCAATCCAATGAGCTTTATTATTGAACAGGCTGGTGGACTATCGTCTAGTGGCCGCCAAAGAATTGTGAATATCAAACCTAGTGCGCTTCATCAGAGAGTTCCCGTCATTATGGGGTCAAAAAATGAAGTGGAAATGATGTGTAGTTACTATTAAGAATAGTCAGCAAGTATGCCAGAAAACAAGCCTTCAAATTTTGACTTATAGCGGCATCTATGACACTATCTATACATAATTTTTTAGTAAAAAATTTACTAAAACGTAACATTCAAACCATAAAATATTACCGTTTCTTAACTCAACCACCAACTTTTGGCAATTTCTAACTTGATAAATATTGCATAATAGTTCGGTAGTTGATTTAAATAAATCATGTGAAAATTTCAGAATGGATTTGTCATAATCAAGCTAATTTTCCGTACAATAGCGTATATCAGTCAGACATATTCTAAGACTTTAATTTTGGTCGCCGCATCATGTCAAAAAACGTAATTAGCAAGCAAGTCCCAATGTTAGAATATTTCAATACCATTATTATTGGCTCTGGTCCAAGCGGACTGTCCGCGGCCGTGCGTGCCACTGAGCAGAAGTTATCTTATTTACTGCTCGAAGCTGAACAAGAACCAGCCAGTACCATCCGCAGTTATCTTCGTGGCAAACTCGTCATGTCAGAGCCGCGCGCCCTACCTATTCGCAGCCCCTTACCTTTTACCGCCTCGTTGCGCGAAACTGTGCTTGATACGTGGGAAAAGACGATTATTGATTACAACTTAAATATTCGTTACGGTTCAAAGGTGATAGGGATACACCGCCGCGAAAAATGGTTGGAATTAGAGCTAGCTGATGGCAGTCAAATCACCGCAGATCATGTGGTGCTGGCCATTGGCGTTCAAGGCAATTTGCGTCAGTTAGAGATTCCTGGTGGTGATGTACCACAAGTACAGTATCAATTAGATGATCCACAAGCTTATCAGGATGAAACCATTGTAGTCATTGGTGGTGGTGATAGCGGCGTTGAAAATGCGCTAGCGCTCACGGGGCGCAACCAGATTATCATTCTCAACCGTGCAGACGACTTTAGCAATTGTAAGGAAAGCAACCTTAGCCAACTGACAGAGGCACGAAAAAGAGGCGCTTTAGATTGGTTGCTAGAAACAAGACCGCAAGCGATTGAAGTCAATACTAAAGGTGAGTTTCCTATCACCGTGGTGGCTAATACGCCCAATGGCATTGAGCGCATTCCATGCCACCGCGTGATTGCTCGACTCGGCGCCCTACCCTCACGACCGCTACTTGAAGGCTTTGGTGTAGGTTTCCCAACAGATGACCTTGCAGCGCTACCTTTATTATCATCACATTATGAATCCAGCGTGCCTGGACTTTATATCATCGGCGCATTAGCTGGTTATCCATTAATCAAGCAAGGGATTAATCAAGGCTATGAAGTCATTGAGTACATCTTAGGCAACCCAGTAGAACCAGCTGATACGGCTTTATTGCGGGACAAGTTCGCAAGCTTTTGCAATGACCGTGGCGTAGATGACGTGTTGGAAAAGATACGCAAAAGCGTTCCTTTGCTAAAAATGCTAACGACCTTGCAACTCCGCGAGTTAGTGTTGCAAAGCAACATCTTGCAGCCAGAGCCTGGCGATATTATCTTTAAGCGTAATGATTACAGCACCACATTTTTCTTCATCGTCGAAGGCGACTTAGATGTATTAATTGATGAAGATGACATACCCGACGCCAAACTAACAACGGGTCAATTCTTTGGTGAAATGGCACTTGTATCTGGCCGTCGCAGAGCTGGCACGGTGCGCGCAAATACCAAGTGCGTGCTGATAGAAACGCCAAGGCGTGTCATGCAAAAACTCGTTGATTCAGTGCAATCAATGCGCCGCGTTCTCAATGAAGTAGCCATTAAATGGGTTGTGCACGTGTGTATTGGCCTCACGCTCAGTGAAGAGGACCTAAATGATTTAGCTAGCCATGCAACGCTCAAAAGCTATGCCGCAGGTGAAGAGCTATTCCATGAAGGCGATCAGGCGGATGGGTTGTATTTGATTCAAAGCGGCTCAGTCACTGTTTCGCGCATCATAGGTGGTCGCGAGGTTGTGCTTTTCTACGTGGCTGCAGGTAACTATGTAGGCGAGATGTCTTTAGTTTCAGGCGAGCCTCGCTATGCCACGGTCAGAGCGGCCGTTGCTACAGAGGCTGTATTAATTGACGCTGGGCGCATGAATGATATTATTGCGCGCAACCCAGAAATTCGTGGTGAGTTAGATGCACGTTATCTTAAACATTTACAAGATCAAGAAAAACGTCAACAACTTGAAACCTCTGACAACCCTAACTCATCTAGCAATCAATCAACACCTTCAAACCTTATTTCATTTTTGATTCAACAAGGCGTGGGTGAGGCCACTGACGTGCTGTTGATTGATGAGTCACTCTGTGTGCGCTGCAACTACTGTGAAGACGCCTGTGCTGATACGCACGGTGGGGCAACAAGGTTGGATAGAGATGCCGGACCAATCTTTGCAAACATTCGCGTACCAACCTCATGTCGCCACTGTGAACATCCGCACTGTATGAAAGACTGCCCGCCTGATGCAATTCACCGTGCACCACATGGCGAAGTTTACATAGATGACAGCTGTATCGGTTGCGGTAACTGCCAACAAAATTGCCCATATGACGTTATTCAGATGGCGGTGATACAAGACCAACCTGAACGTAGTATTTGGCAAATCTTACTGGGCATTCAGCCAAAAGCAATACCTATCGTTGGCGGCTCTAAAGTGGCAGTTAAGTGCGATATGTGCAAAGACATTAAAGAAGGTCCTGTGTGTGTACGTGCCTGCCCAGTTGGCGCTGCTCTGCGTGTGAACCCTGAAGAGTTACTCAACTATGCTGGCGGCTCTAATAGTGACAGCGTCACAAACGAAGTCTTTTTAACTGAATCTGACAGAAATTAGAGATACTTCATGCAGCGCGGCAATATATTCGACTACAAAAACTATCGCTACTTCAAGCTAGCCATCATCGTCATCGCTATTGCAGTGACTGCATATATGCTATTTGAACCCGCTGTTGGTTACTATGGTGGAAGCTGGCTGGGTTATGGTTTGGGCACAGTTTCTGCCGGTTTAGTGTTTTGGATGGCATGGTATGGCGTGCGCAAGCGTCGTTATCGAAGCAGCGGTTCAACACAAGGATGGTTATCGGCCCACATTTATCTGGGTACAGCACTCACAGTCACAGCCACACTCCACAGTGGCTTTCATTTTAGTATCAATATTCACAGCCTCACTTATGGCTTATTGATAGTTGTCGTTATCAGCGGATTTTTTGGCAATTATGCTTATATGATATACCCGCGACTAATGACCGAAAATATGGGGGAAGATAGCTTAGATGGCCTGCTATTGCGGATTGCAGAAACAGATAAGCTAGCTCGCCAGATTGCCTTAGTCATGCCTGATGACATCAACTTCACGGTAGATCGCGCATGCAGAGAAACCTATATTGGCACTGGTTTACTCGAGCAACTGAGAGGCTATCAAGCAGATTGTCCAACCGCTGTTGCCGTAGAAAAACTCACAATACTTGGTAACGATTTAACTGGTGAACAACGTAAGTTGTATCGCGAGCTATACTCCATCATGGTGAGGCGACAATCCTTAGTCAAACGTGCTAGACAAGATTTAATGTATCGCGCCAGACTTGGCTTTTGGCTCTATTTTCACATACCCTTTGCAGTTGCCTTACTAGCTGCAATGGTAGTGCATATCATTGCCGTATTTCTTTATTGGTAAGTCATGATTAATTGTCTTTTAATCAAAATTTCACATAATAAGCGCGGCATGCCCGTGCGCAGCTATCGTACGCTAACTGCTGAAGAGCTATCAATTGGACGAGGCGCAGAATGTAGCATTCATTTACTCGACCCACGTATTTCTATGCATCATGCCGTTATCAAACGCTTAGATGATGGACAACTGCATTTGGTGGCAGTCAATGGTGAGCTTGAGGTAGATGGTGCGATATTACAAAATATAGCACTCACACATGGCACGCAAGTGATGATTGGCCCTTTTCAATTAAGGGTCGAGCCTGCTCCGCCTGATGTGAATATTGCAGTGTCATTAACATTAGTACATCTTTTACCTGATGACTTTCAAAACTTAAAATCACGCACGCACGAACCGCTCAGAGGCGCATCTACCTTTAAAAAAAGATTAGCACTATCGCTAGTGGCATTTATTGCACTTATTTTTCTGGCATTACCATTAGCGCAAAATCTGATTCCTAATCTCCATGGAGCAATGGCAAAGCTCCCTTTAGGCTTTGACCGTGCATGGAGCCCGGGACACATTTCTAACTCTCACCTGCACTTTGGCTCACAATGTTTCAATTGCCATGAGGTATTAACTCAACAAGTGACCGACAAAGCCTGCATAAAATGTCATCGTAATGTTGCGCCACATATCCCGAATCCAAAGTTACAAGAACAAGTATTCAATCACAATAAGCTGTTCATGGATGGCATACGCTGCGCTGAATGTCACCGCGAACATAAGTCGCCGTATCCATTGGCGCGACAAGATAACAGCACTTGTGTGAGATGTCATGGCAATATTAAAGCAGTTGATAGTAATACCAAACTAACGAACATTCATGATTTCGGTCGTGACCACCCTGCTTTTAAACTCACATTTTTAACTGGTGATAAAGAGAAGAAAATTGAGCGGATCTCACAAACGGATAAAGCACGACTAGTTGAGAAATCAGGCTTAAAATTTCCGCACTCTCAGCATTTTGGTAAAGTACAGGGGGCAAATGGTATTTGGGATGTACGCGAAATGACGTGTACTAATTGCCATCAGCAAGAAGGCAAGGAAATGCGCTTTAAGCCAGTTTCTTATAATCGCGATTGCGTGACGTGTCATGCCAACCAGTTAACAATGGGGCCTCCAGAGGCGCTCATCACTGTGCCGCATGGTTCAGAACAAAATGTAATAAATACCCTAAAGGTGCAAGCACCTAAGCAGCTTGC
>JAYTRW010000020.1:0-2373 GCA_043745985.1 Methylotenera sp. | reverse complement strand
GCATATGAGCTGGCATAACATCCGCATCAACCAGCGTTTTTTCTAACCAAGGGTACGCGGGCATAATCGATTCAGGCACAAGGTCGCGTGGGTTGTTCAAATGAATACGTTGCCAATCATCACTATACTTACCACCAACACGCGCTAAGTCTGGACCAGTACGTTTACTACCCCATTGGAAAGGGTGGTCATACACTGATTCACCAGCCACTGAGTAGTGACCATAACGCAAAGTTTCAGCACGGAACGGACGAATCATCTGTGAGTGGCAGTTGTAGCAACCCTCACGCGTGTAAATGTCGCGGCCAGCCAATTGCAATGCTGTGTATGGCTTTAGACCAGTGATAGGCTCTGTTGTTGATTTTTGAAAGAATAGCGGAACGATTTCCACTAAACCACCAAACGCAACTGTGAGCAAAATCAGCACAATCATCAGAAAGTTATTGGTCTCAATTTTTTCGTGGCTGAAGCCACTTTTTGTTTCACTTTTTTTATTTAAATCAGACATTATTTATCCTTAAGCGTGAGCAGTAACAGCTGGAATGTTGACAACAGCTGCTTGATCGTTAGTTGCCGTTTTAATGACATTCCACAACATAATCGTCATACCGCTAAGGTAGAGTAAACCGCCTAGCGCACGAATGATGTAGTACGGATGTTTTGCTTTTACGCTTTCTACGAAGGTGTATGTCAATGTGCCATCAGCGTTAATCGCACGCCACATGAGGCCTTCCATCACGCCAGAAATCCATAGTGAAGAAATGTAAAGCACGATACCGATAGTGGCTAACCAGAAATGCAACTCAATGGCTTTTATGCTGTACATTTGTTTTTGACCGAATAAACGTGGGATCATGTAGTACAAAGAACCCATAGATACTAGACCAACCCAGCCCAATGCGCCTGAGTGTACGTGACCAATCGTCCAGTCTGTGAAATGTGAAAGTGAGTTAACGGTTTTAATCGCCATCATTGGACCTTCAAAGGTACTCATACCGTAGAAAGACAATGAAACGATCAGGAAGCGTAAGACGGGATCTGTCCGCAATTTGTGCCATGCGCCAGACATTGTCATCATGCCGTTAATCATACCGCCCCAGCTTGGTGCTAGTAAAATCAAAGAGAATGCCATACCTAAAGATTGAGTCCAGTCAGGTAATGCTGTGTAATGCAAGTGGTGAGGACCCGCCCACATGTAAGTGAAGATTAATGCCCAGAAATGTACGATAGACAAGCTATATGAGTAAACAGGACGTTCAGCTTGTTTAGGCACAAAGTAATACATAATGCCCAAGAAACCCGCTGTCAGGAAAAAACCAACCGCATTATGACCGTACCACCATTGCACCATTGCATCTTGCACACCAGCATATGCTGAGTAAGATTTCATGAAGCCAGCAGGAATCGCTGCGCTGTTTACAATATGTAGTAAAGCAACGGTTAAGATAAATGCACCAAAGAACCAGTTAGCCACATAAATATGTTTTACTTTACGTTGACTAATCGTCCCAAAGAACACAATCGCGTAAGACACCCAAACGATGGCAATCAAAATATCAATAGGCCACTCTAACTCAGCATACTCTTTACCTTGTGTGTAACCTAAAGGCAGTGAAATCGCCGCAGCTACAATCACTAATTGCCAGCCCCAGAATGTAAAAGCTGCCAATTTAGGCATAAATAGCTTAGTTTGGCAGGTGCGTTGAACAACGTAATAGGAAGTAGCAAATAGTGTACAACCACCAAAGGCGAAGATAACCGAATTGGTATGTAGTGGACGTAAACGCCCAAAACTAGTCCAAGGTAAGCCTAGATTAAGTTCTGGCCATACAAGTTGTGAGGCGATAATCACGCCCATTAACATGCCAAACACGCCCCAAACTACGGCCATGATTGAAAATTGCCGTATGACACCATCTTCATACGTAATTGCTTGAGTTTTAAGGTCTTGCATTTGTTTCCCCTATAGCACTTATTGATAATTCTTTGTGAGTTTCACACGTGACATTCTGTCGTACATTTCCATAAATCCAATTGATTTATGTCAACTAGATAAAAATTGAGTTTAGTTTCTAAAAGGTCGATATTCTAGCGCTGTTAGATGTTCTTAGCTAGAATTAGTTACTTGATAACGTAGAAGATTTTTGAATTTTAGCTCAATTAAATCCGTTACAAATAGATACAATTTTCACTGTCAAGGTTCAGTGATTTTTTAAATAAATTTAATTCTGTTAAAACTTCTAAAAACTGACTGTTTGACTTGGTATTGTTTAAGAATTGCTACGATATGTACTTAATTTATAGCAGTGACTTGTTTATTAGCATGCTAATAAATTAAGTTTAAAAGTGTTTTAGTGTGGTTTTTATCTTTAA
>JAYTRW010000019.1:0-2392 GCA_043745985.1 Methylotenera sp. | reverse complement strand
GACCAAAATGGGATCGTCCATACAAAGCACCAACCATACTCTTGGTCTTAGGTGGCATTCTTGGCTTCGTTAATCTTGGCATTATGGGTTTAGGTGCTGATGTTTGGGGGGCTGGTACATTGAAAGTCGGATTGTTATTTGCCGCCTTAATTCTTCCAGTGTTTGTCTATCGTCACTATATTCAGGATAAAGGCGTATTCCCTAAACAAATGTTAGAGGATATGCACCTAGATGGGCATGAAGATGGAATCGCAAATAGAGCAGGTGTTCTACCATACATTGCATTAGCTGCAGGTATTGGATTGGTTTGGTACTTACATAGCCTGTAATTAACAGTAATTGAGCTTGAAATGATGGCGAACGGGCATATTGTCCGTTCGCTTTTTTTATTGTCATTGCAGGTTCTTTTAGTAACACCAAAGTAGTAAGCCATGAGGATAATTGTTTACATATCCCATCAGATTGAGAATAGCCATACAGTAAATTTCTAAATACATCGGAGATAATATGGCACGGGATCCAAAACATGACATCCTGTTTGAACCAATTCAAATAGGCCCAAAAACTTTACGTAATCGTTTTTATCAAGTTCCTCACTGTATTGGTGCTGGTTCAGATAAACCAGGTTTCCAAGCAGCGCATCGCTCAATGAAGGCCGAAGGTGGCTGGGCAGCAATGAACACTGAGTATTGCTCTATCAATCCAGAGTCTGATGATACGCATCGTTTGTCAGCACGTATTTGGGATGAAGGCGATGTGCGTAATTTACGTGCTATGACGGATGAGGTGCATAAGTATGGTGCGCTTGCGGGTGTGGAACTATGGTACGGCGGTGCGCATGCACCTAACATGGAATCACGTGCAACACCTCGCGGCCCAAGCCAATATGCCTCAGAATTTGAAACATTATCCTACTGTAAAGAAATGGACTTAAGCGACATTGCTCAAGTTCAGCAATATTATGTAGATGCGGCTAAACGCTCACGCGATGCTGGTTTTGATATCGTTTATGTTTACGGTGCTCACTCTTACTTACCACTTCAATTTTTAAATCCGTACTACAACAAACGTACTGATAAATACGGTGGTTCATTGGAGAATCGCGCTCGTTTCTGGTTAGAGACATTAGAAAAAGTTAAACATGCAGTTGGCAGCGAATGTGCCATTGCAACACGCTTTGCCGTTGATACCGTGTCTGGCCCAGGTCAAATTGAAGTTGAAGTTGACGGTATGAAGTTCATTGAGCTTGCTGACCCATTAGTTGATTTGTGGGATGTGGATGTTGGTGACATCGCAGAATGGGGTGAAGATGCTGGCCCATCACGTTTTTATCAACAAGGTCACCAAGTGCCTTGGACTAAGTTTGTTAAACAGGTTTCTAAGAAACCTGTATTGGGTGTAGGTCGCTTTGTAGATCCAGAAAAAATGACTGAGATCGTTACCAAAGGCTACGCAGATATTATCGGTTGCGCACGCCCTTCAATTGCTGATCCATTCTTACCACAAAAAATTGAGCAAGGTCGTTATGACGATATCCGTGTGTGTATCGGCTGTAACGTCTGTATCTCTCGTTGGGAGATTGGTGGTCCTCCAATGATATGTACGCAAAATGCGACAGCTGGTGAAGAGTACCGTCGTGGTTGGCATCCAGAGAAATTCGCTAAAACCACATCAAAAGATTCAGTGTTAGTAGTTGGCGCAGGCCCATCTGGTTCAGAAGCCGCTCGTGTATTGTTAGAAAAAGGCTTTACCGTTCACTTGTATGACAAAGCTGAAAAAATTGGCGGTCATTTAAACTCAGTGACAACATTACCAGGTTTAGGCGAATGGAGTTATCACCGTGATTATCGTGAAACTCAAATCACTAAACTGGTGAAAAAGAACAAAGAAAGCCAAGTTGCACTCGGTCAAAAACCAATCACTGCGGATGAAGTGCTGCAATACGGCGCTGATAAAGTGATTATTGCAACAGGCTCCTCATGGAATACAGATGGCACCAACTGTTTAACACATGACCCTATTCCAGGTGCAGATGCCTCATTACCAGATCAATTGACGCCAGAGCAAGTGCTTGAAGGTAAAAAGAAAATTGGTAAACGCGTTGTTATTTTAAACGCAGATACTTATTTTATGGCACCTAGCCTAGCTGAGAAATTAGCGACTGCTGGCCATGAAGTGACGGTAGTTTCAGGCGTACACATGGCGAACTACATGCACTTTACGCTTGAATACCCAAACATGATGCGTCGTTTACATGAGTTACATGTTGAAGAGATTGGTGACCATTTCTGCTCAAAAATTGAAAGTGGACGTCTCGAAATCTACAATATTTGGGGTGATGGATCTAAACGTACCTATCGCGGCCCTGGCGTTTCACCTCGCGATGCAAATA
>JAYTRW010000018.1:0-2396 GCA_043745985.1 Methylotenera sp. | reverse complement strand
GAGCAGTCAGCTCCGCAATCAAATCAGCAGTGATATTGATCGATTTAATAGATTGTGCCGATTTGACGTGCACTTCTGTTAATAAGGGAATATCTTCTTCTTGCATAATTTAAGCCTAATGAAAATTAGATTGAGCACTCATCAACTATTAACGAAACCACAGCTTAAACGGCTGCCGCATCCGTTGATTTTACATCATAGCCACGATCTTTATAAAATCTAAAACGCGCTCTTGCGGCAGTTTTGTCAGCCTCCTCGCTACCGACTAACTCGACCAAATATCTGAATCGACTAAAAAAAAGCGGTTGCGTTGTTTGCAGATTAATTAACACATCATCTTGCAATAGATTTTCACCTTGAGCATCAATGACGATAGGCGAAAGTTGACTATGCGCTTCATTCACATGGCTGTTCGCCAAAAAACTGCTGGCTGAATGGGTCCATAGTAAATTCTGAATGTCACTGCTCATAGTATCGTTTTGCGTATAAATCGTCAGTTGGCGCCCTTTAGCAAGCGCCTTTTCACAGAGCTCTACAGTTTTTACAAACTTATCAGATACATTAAAATAGAATTCAACACGAGTCATGACGTGCGCTATTTTTTAGAGCTGTTTGCTCTATTTACTAAAAATGCAGTTAATAGCGGCACAGGACGACCTGTACCACCCTTTTCTTTGCCAGACTTCCAAGCAGTGCCAGCAATATCCAAGTGTGCCCAATCATATTTCTTAGCAAACCTTGATAAGAAGCAAGCTGCGGTAATACTGCCTGCCGCACGTCCGCCAATATTAGCCATGTCGGCAAAATTACTATCAAGCAAAGGTTGGTAATCATCCCACATCGGCATGTGCCATGCGCGATCTAGCGCAGTTTCACCTGCTTGTATCAACTCTTTAGCCAGATCATCATTATTGCTAAACAAGCCACTTGCGTGATGACCTAAAGCAATAACGCAAGCGCCTGTCAACGTTGCAATATCAATCACGGCGCTTGGTTCAAAACGTTCAACATAGGTTAACGCATCGCATAGAATCAAACGGCCTTCAGCATCGGTATTCAACACTTCAATAGTTAGTCCTGACATACTGGTTAATACGTCACCAGGCCTTGTTGCACGGCCATCAGGCATGTTTTCACAGGTAGGAATAACGCCTATTACATTCAATGGTAAATCCATTTCCGCAATGGTTTTGAATGTACCCAGCACGCTTGCAGCGCCACACATATCGTACTTCATCTCATCCATTTCAGAGCCTGGCTTCAATGAAATACCGCCAGTATCAAACGTAATACCTTTACCCACTAGCACAACTGGCTTTTGGTCTTTTTTACCTTTTAAGTGCTGCATGATAATAAATTTAGGCGGCTCTTCACTGCCTTGCGACACAGCTAAAAATGAACCCATACCTAATTTTTCAAGCTCTGCACGCTCTAACACTTTAACTTTAAAATCATGTTTCTTACCTAATGACTGCGCTTGCTCTGCCAAGTAGCTAGGTGTGCAAACGTTTGGTGGCAAGTTACCTAAGTCCTTCGCAAAACTCACGCCTGAAGCTAACGCCAAACCATCGGCTAAACCCGATTTTGCCTCTTTCACATCGTCAGCGGCGACATTAATACTCAACGTAGTTAAGCCCTTTTTTGACTCTTCTTTTTTCTTCTTAATAGCATCAAATTTATAGGTTGTATCAAGACTCACTTCAACCAAAAGCGCGGTTTTTCGTTTGGCTGTTAATTGTTTTACAGGCAACTCCGCCAAAAAAGTAATGGCTTTGCTCGCACCGCCATTGGCTAAAGCTTTCATTGAAGCGCGCGCCGCCTTGCAATACTGTTTTTCTGCAAAATCAGACTCTTTACCCAAACCAACCAACAAAACCCGCTCACTAGCGGTGCCAGGCACGTTATGCAACATTAAACTGGTATCAGCTTTACCCTCAAAATCACCACGTTTTAGAATACTTGACAGGTAGCCTGCCGACGCTGTATCAACAGATTGAGCAGCATCTGACAGTTTTTTATCTTCATAAACGCCTATAATGACGCAATCGCTCTGCAGCTTTAGCGGATTGTCATTTTTTATGCTAAATTCCATGGTGCTGGATTTCATCGCTTCTACCTTTTTATATTATTAAGTTAAATTATCGCGTGTTTTACACGCAATTCATAGTTGTAAATATATAGTTAACCATAAATCATATGCTTTTTAGGCGTTCACTCTTACAAGAACTTATAGCTACCGCCAGTGGTACTTTTCTTATTCTAATAGGGATTGTCATCGCGCAACGCGCAGGATATCTAGTTCAACTAGCAGCAAAAGGCGTATTGCCTAACGATGCTATCACCACCATTCTAGGTTTCAATATCATTCGGTTTATGCCTTTATTGTTATCTCTGAG
>JAYTRW010000017.1:0-7575 GCA_043745985.1 Methylotenera sp. | reverse complement strand
TTGAAAGAAATCGAATATCGCTACAATCACAAAAACGATAACGTCTTTAAACTACTTTTGAAACTCTACTTTAGTTACGTTTCACCCTAATTACCAATAATAATTTTAATTGTCCAATTTAGATAACACCTACAGGTAAGTAAGGACAAAAAAGCTTTCAATAAAGTATATTGAAGCCCTTATTCAGTTAGCATAGGCTATTAGTTACTCCGCAAACTAGCAGCAAAATATGAATATAATGTTTCTAATAACTAAGTAATATTTGGAGCATAAAGCTGTTTTTTGTACAAGGTTGGCTCCTCTGACAAATAGAGTAGCCACTTCTGTATCTGTTTGGTGCGCCCGGCGGGAGTCGAACCCACGACCTTTGGCTTCGGAAACCAACACTCTATCCAGCTGAGCTACGGGCGCAAATAATGCATGCATTATAGCAAACCATGGCTTTCCATGTGTTTTTACCTGAATGAGTATGACCTTTTGTCATAAGTTAAAGTGTGGGTATAATATTAACAATATGTATCTGTTAACTAAACTAGGGAATGTACTGTTATGAGCAATAACGATAAAGAATATAAAGGCTCCACAATAAAGCAATTAATCTTGGTGATTCCAGGTGCTATTTTAGCGTTTACCTTATTGATTTCATTGATTGCAAAAACCTCTAGTGTTGTTGGTACGCCAGCAGCTGAAGTACCGCAAGCTGTGGTTACTCAAGTTGAAGAGAATATTAAGCCAGTAGCAACTGTTGAAGTTGCAGTAGCGGATGCTGGCCCGCATGTAGATAAAAGCGGTGAAGAAGTTGTTAAGGGTGTTTGTAGTGCATGTCATGGCGGTGGTTTAATGGGTTCACCTAAACTTGGTGATAAAGCTCAATGGGGCCCTCGTATTGCTCAAGGCTACGATACGCTAATTAGCCATGCGATTAATGGTATTCGTAGCATGCCTGCTCGTGGTGGTAATGCTGCATTGACTGATGGTGAAATTGCAAATGCAGTGGCGTATATGGCAAATCAAGGCGGTGCTAACTTTACGCCACCAGCTTCAAAAGTTGCTGTGCCTGCTGATACGAAAGCGGCTGAAGCTGCTCCAGTAGCGGCTGCGGCGGCGCCTGCAGCAAAAACTGTAGGAAAAAAAGCAGAAGCTGTAGCCGTTGTAGAAAAAGCTGCAGCGCCAGTAGTTGTTGCAGCTGTAGCTCCAGCTACAAAAGGTAAAAGTGGTCAAGAGGTTTACAAAGCTGTTTGCAGCATGTGTCACGGTGGTGGTTTAATGGGTGCGCCTAAATTTGGTGATAAAGAACAGTGGGCACCGCGCATTGCACAAGGTCACGACACATTGGTAACTCATGCAGTTAAAGGTATTCGTATGATGCCTGCTAAAGGTGGTAATGCCGATTTGAGCGATGATGAAGTGGCCGGTGCAGTAAAGTACATGGCGAATGAAGCTGGCGCAGGGTTTTAATGACACTGGAAATCAAATCTAGCTTTAATTAAATTTAGTTTTAAATAGTAAAATCATGAAAAATAAAAAAGCCACTTACACCGTTAAGTGGCTTTTTTACTATGGGTCAGGGCAATAAGTCAATGGCAACATATGCAATAGGTGATATTCAAGGTTGTTACCATGCTTTTCAAGCATTGCTTGGGCGTATTAGCTTTAATCCAAAGCTAGATGAGCTCTGGTTGGTTGGAGATTTAATTAATCGAGGTAGCGGTTCGCTTGAGGTGCTGCGTTGGTGCTATGAGCATCAAAATAGCCTTAAAGTGGTGTTAGGCAATCATGATTTGCATGCGCTGGTTGTGGCGGCTGGTTTTGTTAACGCACATAAGGGCGATACGCTAGATGCAATATTGCAGGCGGACGATCGCGATGTTTTATTAACCTGGTTGCGACATCAGCATTTGGTTTACCAAAATGAATCGTATTTAATGGTTCATGCGGGTTTGCTGCCGCAATGGACCAGTGATCAAGCCGCTGACTATGCTGCAGAAGTAGAGGCGGTATTGCGGAGCGAGGATTACTTAAACTTCTTAGCGCATATGTATGGTAATCAGCCAGATAGTTGGAATGATAGCTTACTAGGTTTGGACAGATTGCGTGTGATTACCAATGCCATGACGCGGCTAAGAGTATGCACAGAGCAGGGTGTGATGGAGTTTAGCTTTAAGGGTGAACTGGCAGATGTACCTGCGGGATTTGTGCCTTGGTTTGATGTGAAAAATCGCGCAAGCCAAGATAAGCATGTAATTTTTGGCCACTGGTCTGCCCTAGGTTTGCAGCAACGGCAGAATGTATACGCGCTGGATACAGGTTGTTTATGGGGTGGTCAGCTGACCGCAATGAATCTAGAAACCAAAGCAATTACACAAGTGCAATCACACCCACTCGACAAGCCAATTAAGCTTAAGTTAAAGCTTTAATTCACGCTTAATTAAATGCTCGATATGTGAGGTGAGTTTTCGGCGATCCTTATCTACTACAGTTAATTCAGAGGTGGCTATAGGTGCCAAAAAATGTAGCTCAACTACCAATTCTTTTTGCTGTAATACCAATAGTATCGATTCGATTAAGGTTGTTTCGCCAGCATATGCAATCTCTGTATTTATGCTACCGTCCTGACGAGGGTAACGAAACGCAATCGGCCAAATCACAGCTTTAGCATGAATTGCTCCTTGAATAATGCTGCTTTTAAACGGCTTAATTTCAGATCCATCAGTCGTTGTGCCTTCTGGAAATAAGCAAACTGTGTCTCCACCTAACAGGCTTTGGTTGGTCGCATGAACGATGCGCGCGGCATCTTGACGCCGTTCTCTAGAAATAAACAACACGTTTGATTTTCTTGCAAGGTAGCCAAATACAGGCCAACTTTGAATGTCTGACTTTGCGATAAATCTTGTTGGAATAATGCTATTGAGCGCATGAATATCAATCCAAGAAATATGGTTGGCAACAAACATGATGTTGCCCGCAGTTTGATATGGCGGAGGTAAATGCCCCTGACTCACAAGCCGTATGTTAAAAATCTCTAATAAATGTTTACACCACCACTTGATTAACCGTAATTTAAACAATTTACAAGATAGCGGAAACGCCAAAGCCGCTACTGCTATTCCTAGCAAAGTATGCAAAACAATGCGGCTGATTCTAAAGTAGCGCGTGAGTCTGCTAGTTCTAGTCGATGTGATAATAGGCGTATTAATGGCGTTGTTTTTAATCGATTTCAATACGCCATATTTTATACGGAACGCACTTGCAAAACTAATCATTTATTCCAGATGTTTCTCTTAGCAATTTATTTCGAAAGTAATTTATTTCAAAAAATGCGTTGCGTATCTAGTATTCATTCTGCTCAGCGGCAACATTACCAGCATATCTGCTGTGTTGAAATAAGGATCCCATGCAGGTTCACCGCAAATGTAAGCGCCAAGGCGTAAGTAGCCTTTAATTAATGGTGGACAAGCCGCTTGCATATCAGTGCGTAAAGAATCATTTAACAACGGATTTCGTGGAAATACGCGGTATTCAAGTGGGCATAAATAGTCATCTTGCAGTCTGTGATACAGGCTTGCCGCTGCGTGACCACCATCGGACATACTCACACTGCCACAACCTATCATGTACTCATAGTTGTGAACTTGCATATATTTAGCTAAGCCAGCCCAAAGCATCGTGATTGTACCGCCGTTACGATAACTCTGGTGTACGCATGCACGCCCAACTTCAACCGTGCGGTCAAATAAGTGCGATAGTCTGCTCAAATCAAACTCGGCAGCTGAATAATAACCGCCTGCCTCATTTGCCTTTGAGGGGCTTAACATTCGATAGGTACCAATCACTTGGTTGGTGCTGGTGTCTCTTACGATTAAGTGATCGCAATACTGATCAAAACCATCTATATCAAGCCCACCTGTACCTAAAAGCTGAGCACCCATTTCTTCAGCAAACACTTTGTAACGTAAACGCTGTGCTTCTTCAATTTCTAATTGGCTGTGCGCAAGGCTGATACTAAGGCGCCTTTGCTCATGAGTTGCTTTATACGCAATTTTTTGATTGACTGCAAGTGTGCCACCAAGAGCAATATTAAGTGCTGAAAACTCTTTACTTATCATTAAATGTCTCCTTTTAAATTTAAGGTGACTTTAATGAACAATAGTGAAAAGTAGATGACAGAAATATGACTTTTTGTTGACGGTCTATTTTCAAGTAGAAAAACTACAAATAGAAATGACTAATAAATATTTACAGGGGAAATTTAGATTATAAAAAAAGACGCAAGGAGCTTGCGCCTTTAGATATGTCATTAGAAAGAATTTAACTAGTGTGTAACACGTGAAGTACCAGAATTTTCAACTATGCGCACTTTATCACCTGCTCTGAATTCTTCATCGGCTTCTTGTACTATAGCGATTAACGCGCCACCATCAAGTTTAACGGTGATTTCATAGGCATTTTTACGTGTTACACCTTCTTCTACTGCTGAACCTGCCAAACCGCCAGCCACAGCGCCAATCACCGCTGCAATAGCACTGCCGCGACCACCACCAATTGAGCTACCAGCAATGCCTCCAACCACGCCACCTGCGATTGTACCGACAGGGGATTTAGTACCTTCTAGCTTCACTGAGCGTACACTTTCTACCACGCCAGTTCTAACTGTTTGCACTTTGCGTGCATCGTCACGGCTGTAAACACTGCCAGAATTTGAGCTGGCGCATGCTGCAAGAAATACACTCAATATACCAATGGCTATTAATCTTGTTGTTTTCATATGATGCCTCCTAAATGTTGTTAACTAATATTTGTTAGTGCTATATCTTTATATTCAGACTATTTATGGGGCTCTATAGTTGCGTTTACTTAGCCTAAATTTTCAGTGAGGGCTGTTTCATTCACCAGTGCTTGGGTGTAAATTGCTTCAATATCTGCACGGCTTGGCTTATGGTTTTGTCCACCACGGCTTTCAATTTTAATCGCGCCCATAGTAGAAGCTAACCTGCCGCAGGTAGGCCAGTCCCAGCCTTTTGCAATGCCGTAAAGCAAACCAGCTCGGTACGCGTCACCACAACCCGTTGGGTCGACAATCTCCAAGGCTTTAACACATGGAATGTCAAAACGTTGACCATCTGCATAAATTTGTGAGCCAGCGCCGCCGAGTGTCACGATTAAGGCTTTTACCTTAAGTGCTAATTGGTCTAGATCCAGTCCAGTTTTATCTTGAATAATCTGCGACTCATAGTCGTTTACCGCCAAGTAGTCGGCCATTTCAATAAACTCTAAAAGCTCTTTGCCATCAAACATTGGCAAGCCTTGGCCTGGATCAAACAAAAATGGAATGCCAGCTTCAAAACATTCACGCGCATGCTGAAACATGCCGCCGCGGCCATCAGGAGCAATGACCGCCAGTGTGACGTCTTTAGCATCGTAAACGCTATTTTGGTGCGACTCTACCATTGCACCTGGGTGAAAAGCAGTAATCTGATTGTCATCGGTATCGGTAGTAATAAATGCTTGAGCTGTGAAGCTGCCCTGGATAGTTTTAATGTGTGAGGTATTGAGCTTGTTTTGGTTTAGCCATTGAGTATAGGTAGAAAAATCTTCACCCACGGTTGCCATGATGAGTGGATTGCCTTCAAGTAATTGCATGTTGTATGCAATATTGCCTGCGGTGCCGCCGAACTCACGACGCATTTCTGGTACATAAAAAGCCACGCTTAAGGCATGAATTTTATCTGGCAAGATGTGATTTTTGAATTGATCTTGAAACACCATGATGGTGTCGAAGGCGAGCGAACCGCAAATAAGAGTGTTCATGAACATAATAGATTAAATTAAAGACCCTATTATCTAAGGTATTGGCTTGCGCAAGCAAGCCAAATTAATGCTAAGGCTAATTAGTGAGTGCGCTATCGATTAATATTTTTGAAGCTTTTTTCGCATATTTCATGGCGCCAGAGCCGCGTTTCATTTGCTCGGCCTGCACCGCGCCCTCAAATATGAGCGAGAGTTGTAGAGCTAAACCGTCTGCGTCTTGAATGTTAGCTTCTGAAGCTAGGCTACTGATGTATTGCCTAAACTGGCGTGACTGCTCTGAAGAAAGCTGGTGCACGGGGCTTTCTTCATTAGGAAACTCGGCAGAAGCCTTAATGAAGCCCATGCCACGAAAATTGGGTGATGTAACCCATTCTTCAATAAACTCAAATAGTTTTTGTAGTTTATCACTTGGTTTTTTGGCGTTGGAATTGAGTTGTTCGCTTAACCAGCTTTGAAAGTCTTGATGGCCTTTTTCTAGCACTTCAAGAATTAAATTTTCTTTACTAGTAAAGTACTTATAGAGTGTCATTTTAGTTGTACCAGCAACTGCGACAATAGTATCCACCCCGGTCGAGTTTATACCTCTCGTTTGGAAAAGGTCAGTAGCGACTACTAAGATTTTACTTTTCAACGAAGACATTTTTGTTGCCTACAATAAACACTTAAAACTTATTTTATACTAAAATAAATAAAAAATCTATATACAGACCTGTATATATAAGATAAGCTATTTTTACAGTTGCAGTTTTTGCACGTTTCATTGTTGATTTAAAAGAACATTGTAAATAGTTATGCTGCAATAATGCGAAGTTAAATGCCTATACCAATTTGTATATTTTTAGGAGAATTATCATGAGTAAATTACTAATAGCACTATTTTTAGCAACAATTGGTTTTGCGGCACAGGCTAATGCTGGATCACCAGCAACGCTTTATGTGATTAAGTCAGTCAACATCAATGTTCCAGCAGCAGCTGCTTGGGAAAAACTTTCTAAGTTCGGTGATTTAGGCGCTTGGCATCCAGCTGTAGCAAAAACAGAAATAATCGCTGGGTCTGAAGGTAAAAAAGGGGCTAAACGTACACTTACTTTGCAAGATGGTGGAAAAATCAATGAAACACTCACAGCTTACAATGCTAAAAATAAAACCATGAGCTACATCATTACTTATGGTGTATTGCCAGTGACTAGCTATGCTTCAAACTTACATGTGTATTCAAATGGCGCTGATAAATCAGTCGTTGTGTGGGAAGGCAGCTTTTTGCCAAAAGCACCTGCGGATGAAAAAGCTGCATCTGATGCTATTGGTGGCGTTTACGAAGGTGGTTTAGCTAACCTTAAGAAAATTTTAGAGTAGTTGCTTTAAGTATGTGTGGTGATGTTAAAACATTGCCACACTGCTATTTGCTGTTATTTACCTAGAAAGTTTGATTATCTAGAATTTGCCATTAACATTGGCGTGAAATTACAGCGTACTTTTTCTAAGTACGAATTGGCAATCGCCAAATCATTGAGGTTGGTTGGTATTTTTCCGCCCACCACATTCTCTAAGTAAACCGCTTTATCTTTATCTGGAATCTGAATAGCTTCGGGAAATTGACAGGTGCCATTACGCATTTGCTCATACTTTGCATACATCGCTGCCGCTTCTTGTGCGGTTAATCTGGTAGTAGTCGGACTTCGTGCTACGCTCACTTTTGTTGCTTCATTGTTAATAGATGCAGCAATTAAAGGATTAACTTGCTTATGTAAAAGCGTAGGCAGCCAA
>JAYTRW010000016.1:0-2402 GCA_043745985.1 Methylotenera sp. | reverse complement strand
CGTTTCTAGTTTAATAGCCTGTAAATCCAGTCGCTGTTCAAAAGCTGCTTTCTCAAATGGTTGCAAGTCAGTGAGCGACTCAGGTAAATCAGGGAGGCGCGCTTCTAAATTAAGCTGATCAACTGACACACCTAGCAGTCTTGATAGTGCTTCATACGCAGATACCTGCTTATTGCTTGCATTCGCATAATCTAATGCCGCATCTGCATAAACACTCTGTTCCCGCGCTTGCTGTAGCTTGTTAAAGTTACCGGCTTTCACCATCCTTCTTGCTAATTCAGCACTGGCTTCTGCAGATTCCTTTACTTGCTCACTATAGCGTGCTTGCTCGGTTGCCGCGACTGCATTGAAATAAGCAATACGAGTGTGATTCGCGATTTTAATCACTTCAAAAGCAGTTCTTTTCTGAGTTTGCACAAATCTCTGACGTTCAATTGCTTGCATTTTGGGTATAGTCAACAGCGAGAAAATATTCAAAGTCAGTATTTGTTCAATCTTATAGTCGCCTTCATTACGAGTATAAAGCATAGAAAACTTGGGATTAGGTAAATGGCCAGCTTGTACTAAATCTGATTCCGAAATACCCAAATTATAAAAATCTGCCTGTAACCCTTTATTGTTCATTAGCGCTACTTGTACGGCTTGATCTGCGTTTAAACGTTTTGATAACAATTCGTTCACACGTTCAGTGACTTTGTTTTTTTCACCTTCTGTTTTTGGCCAAACAACCTCTTGCTTGATATGTTTTTGAGTAGCATCTTGCACAGCACCGAAACCACCATCTCTAGAAAATGTGGCACAACCGCCTAGTGCAAAAATGGCACTGATAAGGGCGATTAAAGTGCGAGATTTGAATGTTTGTGTATTAGTGCTCATGCGATTCTCCTTTTTCATCATCTGGATGTTATGCGTGTACATCAGGCTCGGTCTTAAGGGTCGCATGTGAAGGTGCAGTAGCATCTGCACTATGGTGGTGACTATGACCAGCGCCTTCACTGATTGGCAGTGATAGCACGCCTATGCCATGCCGATAAACCACTTCTCCTCCCAGCCATCCTGTCACTGCGATTGCTTGGGACAGCAGCAAAAGTAAAAAAAGCATTGGGACTGATATGAGCTCATTAACACGATACTTCCATGCATCCCAGCTAGCCAGCAAGATTAAACCTAAAGCCGTGGGAATTGCCCAAGAACGGTGTAACAACATGGCTGCATGTCCTGCATCATCATGGTTGACCGAGTTAAATGCTAACCAGCCAAATAATACAGCCGTAGCAGCGCCGATAGCCGCGAGCCAAAGGGTAAAGTGTCCAGCGGCAGCCAGCTGTGTCGAGACTGGATGACTTCGCCTTGCGTAAGCAGCGATACTCAGCAGAAATGCTATAACAGTTAAGCCAATTGGGAAATGCACCACAATCGGATGAAAGTTAGGGATTATCTGCAAGGGTATGGCTTGTGTTGCTGGTGCAGACATTGAGGGTATTGACACCCCTGCATGTTCAGACCCTTGTGTAGGTGCGTGCTCGTGTGGTTGAGATTCATCTTGCGCGGCATCTTCATGACTTGGTTGCATGTCATTCGGCTTTGACTCACTCACCTTTGAATGGTCCATGGCTTTCAAGTCTGACCCACCGTGATTGTGCACAGCCATTTCGTCGAGGTTCATCTCAAGCATATCTTCTTTTTTCATGGACTGACTTGCTATCAGGCATGGACTTCATGTTGTCATGATCCATTCCTAGCATTGGCGCCATTACATGGTCGTGTTTCACTTGGCTGTGATCCATGCCTTCTATGCTGTTATGATTCATGCCCTCCATTGTAGGCATTCCTTTGTCATCGGAAGCCATATAAGCCTTCTGTTCTGCAGTCATTTCTGTTGCATGCCTGCCATGCAGTGTCCAGCATGGCCGCCGCCGTTTGAAGGCACGTTTATAATTGATCTCTTGCGCGCATCTGCAGCCCATAGGGGCGTAGATGTTCCTATAAAAAGAGAAAGAATAAACAACGATAAGTTGAATAGTTTCATCAAAATCTCATTTCAAAAATAAATGTGGTGAATTAGCAACAGGCAAAAGCCTGCTGCTGAACTGAGTCCATCTGTTTACTTAAGAAATGGGAGGTCTTTGTGGTCGGGCACTGATGTGCGAAAGATAGTTAGGTTCAAACAAGCTCACAGTTGTAACTTGAATCTGAGATTGCATCTCGTCTAATTGACTAGGAGGTAAAATGGTAAAGCAGGCCATACAATGACTGCAATCTTTACAACTTGCATGCGTGTGCTGCTTTTCATGGGATTGCTGTGTGTTGGGCACTTCGTGGCAATGCTCAATAGGCGTTTCTGTATGGCTAGGGCTAACTTGCACAGAGGCCATCATGCCGTTTGCATAAACAGTTTCACT
>JAYTRW010000015.1:0-2404 GCA_043745985.1 Methylotenera sp. | reverse complement strand
TCGTTGCAATGAGCAACGGCCAGTACATAGGCAGCTCAGCAGGTTTAGCAAGGTACATACCGATGATGGCCGTAAATACGATGAGCGAGGTGACTCTTGGTTTACATAAGGAGAAAAAGCTTTTAAAACTTAGCCCTATATTTCGCATGGCGCTCACATTGTTGCTCATTTTACTTTCCCGCTTGTTTTCATTTAGCTCAACTATCATTGATTAATCTCTACTTTTTAGACCCAGTTATTTTGGAGTTCATTGTCACTAAAATTATGACTAATAAGCCCGCTGTAAAATTGTGTGCAACAGCTAACACTAATGGTAAGTGCAATAATAAGTTTGCAATACCCAGTGAGATTTGAGCGCAAAGCGCTAGCAACAAAATAACGCCTAAGTGTTTTAACTGCCAGTACTTTAAGATATTAAGCGCTAATAAACCCAAATAAATAAAAGTAATTAAAGCACCTAATCTATGCGTCCATTGTATGGCAGTGATGGATGCCAGCGTTAAGGCACCGCCATTGGCGCTCTGACCAAGATCTCTTACCATGTGGAATGCGTCTTTAAAGTCCATTTCTGGGATAAATACACCGTGACATGTCGGAAAGTCAGTACAGGCTAAAGCGGCATAATTAGTACTAGTCCAGCCACCTAAAAAAATCTGCATAAACAAGACCAATAGTCCGATGCGTATCGCGACTCTTAATCGAGCTGAGGTGACGATAGTCACAGAGTAATGCCCCCAATGCCGATGTGCTAACCAAGTAAGTATTGCTAGCGTAGACATCCCACCTAACAAATGCGAGCTAACGATGGCAGGCTTTAGTAACATCGTCACGGTCCACATACCTAGCATAGCTTGGAATGCAATCAATACGAGTAAGAAGCTCGGCGTCCAAGGTGAGCATTTAATTTCACGCTTAGCCTTCCAGCCGAGTACAAAAACTGCCAATACGATTAAACCTAGAGTACCAGCAAAGTAACGATGTATCATTTCACGCCATGCTTTGCCGACCACAATCATATTGCTTGGGTAAGCGCTTTGTGCGCTAGCAATGGCGGCTTCACTTTGCGGTACAGTGAGTGTGCCATAGCAGCCTGGCCAGTCTGGGCAACCTAATCCTGCATCGGTAAGTCTGACGTATGCACCTAAGACAACAACACCTAAAGCGAGCATGGCGCCTATTAATACTAGCGCTCTGAACCATTTAAAGCTTTTTGAGTTTCCGTACATGGTTAACCTGCCCAAGAGTATCTTAATAAGCGAGTGATATCTTTACGCATATCTGCCAAAGGAAAACTAGCTGGATAACTCATCATAAAATAACCTAGCGAATCCACTAAGTAGATTCGATTACTAGCCATCGGATTTTCGGCTTCAATTTGAAATTCTTGAGCCAGATTCGACACGTTAGCTTCTGGCTTATTGATAACAATTAAGTCAGGGTAATCGTGTTTAATTTTCGTCACATCTTGCGTGTTGGTAATCAACACGCGTTGCGCGCGATCAATATCTTTGTAAAGTGAAACATGCAATTGACGTAAATCGTGTAGCTTATCCAAACAAGTTTGCTCACAGTGATCAGCTACATACACGATACTCCACTTGGCTTTCCAAAAATGATCTGATAACACCAAGCCTTGATCATCACTGAGTTCTTTTGGGCTAGTGATTAAGCGTGGTGGATTAACCAACTCACCCAGACTTTTGCCATTAGGCTTCCAATTGAATTGGTACATCAATATCACCACGATGACAGGTACCACAAAAAACACCACCATCAACATAAATACCTTGCGGCCTTTACTTTGCATTTCTAATTCAGTTAATTGTTTCTCGTTTTGCATGTATCACTCTAATAGTAAAAATTGATAATTAATGATGAAGGTAGTGACTCAATATCTAGTTGCTAATTTATTTACACTTTAGCCGCATTATTTTCTGCTTCAATTTTAGCCGTGCTCATATAAAAAAATATTAATAATGTCGCAAAAGCGAAGCCAAACCATTGGTAGGCATAGCCTAGATTGCTCGTAATTCGTTCAGCTGGGATCTGCCAATTTCTAACAAAACCGCCCGCATGACTATCTTGATCTAACTTTATTGCTAACTCTGAAACAACAAACGGCACGCTGCGTTTATACTTCTCAATACTCATGTTCTGCCAAACTTGTTGCCAAGGTTGATTAGCCGACTTAGAGCCTCCTTTAGATGAGTCATCAGGACCCTCTAAAGTAAAAATCTTTTTACTAGGCACCCATATCTGACCAGTTAGCGTTTGCTTACCTGCCGGTGTACTAAAAGCTGGTAACTCCGTATGCGTATCCTTACCCAATATCCAACCACGATTGACCAGCACATATTCATTAGCATTATCAATTTTTAGTGGTGTAATCACATGATAACCCACC
>JAYTRW010000014.1:0-2411 GCA_043745985.1 Methylotenera sp. | reverse complement strand
TCATCTTTATTGTTAAGTACTATTCACAATATAAACCTAAAAACAGCCCTTTATTCCACAGATTGATTTGCACTGTAGCTTGATATTCTGAACTCAATTAGATAACCGTAATTATCTAGCCCTACAAATTTATTGATCAAGTCTGGAGTAATCAAACATGTTTGTCATTATCGGATACGTCGTTATATGCGGAACCATTTTTGGTGGCTATGCTATGGCTGGCGGTCATTTGGGTGGTTTGTGGCAACCGTTAGAACTGCTAATGATTTTTGGTGGGGCGCTAGGATCTTTTGTTGTTGGTAACGACAGTAAGGCACTTAAAGCCACAGGTAAGGCTCTACCGACTTTATTTAAAGGGTCTAAATATACCAAAGCGCTTTACCTAGATTTGCTGGCGATGTTATACGAGATTCTCGCTAAAATTCGCAAAGACGGCATGATGTCGATTGAAAACGATGTTGAAAATCCTGAAGCCAGTCCGCTATTCAGCAAGTATCCAAAACTACTACACGACCATCACCTAACAGAATTTATTACCGATTATTTGCGCCTAATGGGCTCTGGAAATATGGACGCTTTTCAGATTGAAACTTTAATGGAAAGTGAAATTGAAACGCACCATATGGAGGGGCATGTACCAGCGCATTGTATTGCTAAGTTGGGCGATGCGTTGCCAGCTTTCGGTATTGTCGCGGCCGTCATGGGTGTGGTGCACACCATGGAAAGTTTGAGTTTACCGCCCACTGAATTAGGTATTTTGATTGGTCACGCGCTGGTGGGTACGTTCTTAGGTATTTTGCTGGCTTATGGCTTCGTTGGCCCACTTTCAGGCTTGTTAGAACAGAAGTTAGAAGAAAGCACCAAAATGTATAACACCGTAAAAGTCACGTTGATTTCTAGCTTAAATGGTTATGCACCAGCGATTGCCGTTGAGTTTGGTCGAAAAATTCTTTATTCAACAGAGCGCCCAGGTTTTGCCGAGCTTGAAACGCACGTTAAACAGGCTAAAGGCAAATAACTAATTGTTAAACATAACAGTTATTGAATACGGAGCATGCAATGGCTGAAGAACGCGTAAGACCGATTATTGTAAAGAAAATTAAAAAAAGTGGCGGCGGCCACCATGGAGGCGCATGGAAAATTGCTTATGCTGACTTTGTGACCGCCATGATGGCGTTCTTTTTATTGATGTGGTTGCTAGGTTCGACTTCAAAAGAACAAAAAGCCGGAATATCAGAATATTTTCAAACGCCGTTAAAACAAGTGCTAATGGGGCCTTCAATGGGGGCAAGTGACACTATTATTAAAGGCGGTGGTGGTAAAGACTTTACCAAAAAGTCAGGGCAGGTTAAGAAGGTAGACGGACCTGACGGTAAGAAAACAGCGCTTGATGCTGAAGAGGTAAAAAAAGCTTTAGAGCAAGCTGAAAAAGTGAAATTAGAAGAGCTTAAAAAGAAAATTGAAAAAGCGATTGATGATAGCCCGAATTTAAGCAAGTTCAAGAACCAATTATTGCTGGATATTACTTCAGATGGCTTACGTGTACAGATTGTAGATGAGCAAAATCGTGCCATGTTTAATTCATCTAAAGCTGAAATGCAGCCTTACGCCAAGCAGATATTACAAGAGCTGGGTAAAACTTTGAATGACGTACCGAACAAAATTAGCCTGTCAGGGCACACCGATGCAACGCCGTATCCAAATGGTGAAAAGTCTTACAGCAATTGGGAGCTGTCATCAGATCGCGCCAATGCTTCACGCCGAGAGCTTGTGGCAGGTGGCATGGATGAAACTAAGTTGTTGCGCGTTGTTGGGCTTTCCTCTGCCGCATTGTTTGATAAAAAAAATCCATTTAACGCAACTAATCGTCGCATCAGCATCATCATTATGAACAAACAAGCTGAGGAGAATGCATTGAAAGATGGCGCGGCAGTCAACGTGCCTTCTAACGTCAACGCAGCAGATATAAACGCGGCAATCAAGAGTCCATGACGATATTTGTAAGTTAAAAATAAAAAATAGAATTGATTAGTTTAACTGGTCGTATTCACTAAATTGAAATACAGCACTTTGGAGCATGATGAGATGGAGATGAAAACACTACCAACCACTGAATTAAGAAGCTTACTTGCCACAGTTGCAGACCATGGAAAGCAACATCTTGTTGAAGTTGAAGCTGATTTGCTGCAAACCACCTTTTTGCTTAGTGAGGCTATTGAAAAGCTTGGAGTGAGTTTTATGGCCGTGCATGAGGCCGTGACAGCGCAACAGTCAGTGTTAAATAGCTTGATGATGAGTCATCAATTTGACACCCAAGAAACAAAGAAATTAGAAGATTTTAAGAAAAAGATAGGGGAAGAAGTGAATGCCGCCGTGACTGGCTTGCAATTTCAAGATCTCACCAGTCAGTT
>JAYTRW010000013.1:0-7610 GCA_043745985.1 Methylotenera sp. | reverse complement strand
ACCAAAGAAGAATACATGTAGCGTCCAGCGAAACCCAGAACATCGTGGCGGGCAACTGTTTAGTAAACGTGCCTGCGTCAGCAGATGCGTGTCTAAATGGTTGTGTTTTCTTCTTTGGTCGAGCGCCAGCGACGGCGACGGCAGGTGAATTTGAGACTTGGCAAGTGTGCAGCGCAGACATGTATCAAAGAGGCTGAAAGCCTACCAAGCAAAGCAGTCGTCCAGACTGATAGCGTGAGGTGAATGCTTGTAGTGCCTAGCGTCCAGCAAGGTAGCGCAAGTAGAGGATGGCTTCCTAAAAGCTTATGCAGCCCAACTGCATAGGCTTTCGCTTTTAAATATCAAGCGGTTAAGATGGTGAGCATAGTTGGATAAGTCGTATGGGAAAGTCGTTTATCCTATGGTGCTTATCTAACTATACTGTCCATCTAGCGATATAAAGTGTAGCTTTTTTAGCTACGTTTGTAGCTGAAATTGCTACATATGGTGTGTAAACAAGCGTTTCTGAAAGTGCTTAGTATTGCTCGCAATGTGTTGGTTTAGTCGTTCTACCATAGTTTTTTCAGTGCCTACGGATGCGACTGCATTGATTTCATCTGAAGTTGCATCTAGTGCAGTAAGTAAATTGTTTGAAACCTCTTCGGCAATTTTTAGTACATATTTTGGTTTAAAACCAAGTGAATCAGACATAGCAATGATTTTGTCTTGATGGATATTTGAAGGTACATTTTCGCCATCAATATTAAATGCAAACGTGCGCGATAGCCCTGAATAAAGCGAAGTGGAAAGTAAATCATAAAACGGTGTTAGCCTTACGCCATTTGATGGAAAGTAAACGGAAAGATTTTTAGCGTGGCTGTCATGATTACCCACATATAGGTTAAAAAATACCCATTGTATAAATCGTTTAGTATCTGCTGCATTTACACCACTTTGGCTTAACAGTTCACGACATCTAAGTAGCGTGGGTCCACCATCTGTTTCATATTTAATCGTAGATGGCTTGCCATCAAGCTGACATAAGTCGAGTTGATGTAGCCTTTTGATTTGCCCGTTAGCATCTAGCTGCCTGTCATAGCGTTTAATCACACACGCTTTTGCAATCGATTGATAGCTGGCTTCAGCCACGCCAAGTTTTAGCTTGGCTGCAAGCCTCATCACAAATGTTTCATTGATGGCAGAAGCCCAAACACCTTCAACCCCATGAATATCAGGTTTAACAATATAAGTGGATGGTGAACTGCCTAGAGGCAACAAGGGATTTCCGTTTTTGTCGATACAGATGCTGAGTTTTCTTTGCGCACCTGCTAACGATATTCTTAGCCCATCTTGCTCTTGAATATTGCGGATAACACCTTGTTGTTGTGTAAATTGATCCGCCACATCCTGCCAAGTAATTGCTTGATATTTGGGAGGCTCTGGTGATTTACCTTCAGGCAGTATAGTGAAATCGCTGGCAGTGTCGCCGCCAATCACACTTAACAAACCAAACGTGGTGGTGGTTTGATATTTAAGTTTTAAATAATCACGAATACCTGCTTCTGGTAGCAGATTTTCAAAATAAGCATCAACCACCTGCCCAGAGTGCTCCGCCTGAGATAAGCCAATATTAGGGGTTATGGCTTCTTGATGGTTTTGCAACCAAATAGCATCGTAGATAAACTTAATCGGTGATTCATCGACTAACGTGCCAACCAGTGCATCGCCTCTATAAACAGCGAGTTTTTTAACAGCTGCCATTAAAAGCTACCTTTTTTCTGAATCGCCAACTCCAAGCCAAGTGCATCTAATACATCGAGCACTTTTTGAAATTGCACCGTCGGTTTGCCATTTTCTAATTCCACAATAAACCGATTACCAGTGTTGGCTAACCCTAGAATATCAGCCTGCGTCATTTTTTGAGCAACCCTATATTCGCGTACCAATTGCCCTAAATCTTGAGTCGATTTAATTTTCACTGGCTGATTTAAATTGCTATCTTTATTCATCATCATGATGATGTCTCATAAATTACCTTACGGTAATAGTTTATATGATTCACTCATGATTGCAACTAAAAATTACCATACGGTAATTTTATTGGGAATTTTGCTGTATTTTGTATAAATGATTACCTATCGGTAATCATTAGGCCAGTTATCCAGCGCATACACTAGAAATCTGGCACGATGCTTTTCTGTAATCGTTACACGTTCTCCTGCAACGGGTACTGCTTTAATGAGTTCAAACATGCGAAGAAGCCTAGGTGCAAAACTTGCATCTGGGCACACGTAATGCACTTTGGCATATTCATCACGCTTCATCATTTGCAAGTAAATGGCAAAAATAGCTTCATAGCGTTTTAAGGTTTTAATTCTACGTTCTAATTCAATCGCAATAGTTTGGCCTTCTGGGTTGGTGGCAACGGCATCAGGCCGTTTTTTAATATCTTTAGGTAGTCGATTGCCAGGAATCCAGTTTGTCCACCCAGCAACTTCTGCAATAAGTCGTGCACGTTGAATATCTAAGTAATGCGCAATCGTCATGACAGAGAGCTTGCTAGGATCAAAGTAAGGTCTAATTTGCATTATTTCATCATCACCCCACGCAAAAGCTAAACCTTGGGGGGTGATACCCCATAAGCTTAGCCGTAGCTCGATCACTTTGTAGCGCAGTAAATATCCGTCGCGTTCAAGCTGTTGTAGTGTTTTAAATGCGGCGGGCTCCGACAAGCCAAGCACACCTGCTAAGTTTGTCAGATTGCTCCAAGTCTCATCACGTAAAAAATGGAATACGACCTCACGTTTGGATTGCGCGCGTGCGCAACGTTGTTGATAGGAATTAATCAACATCGAGTAGACTCCGTGCGATAGTCAGAGGCAGTTTCGATATCATACGGCCTGTATCAGCAGCATCACCTGATACTTGTGATAGCGCTTGTGACAGATCATTTTCCATTTCCGCATGCGGAATGCTAATAGGTTGGATGGCTGCACTACTTTTAGCAACTTGAATTGGCGAGGTGAAAAAGAATTGCGCTAGACCTGCGCCATACAACACTGCGCAGCGCTCAGGTAGTGCATACAGCATATTGGTATCCACAAGTTGACGCTCTGCTTGGCGCAAGGTACGTTCCCCGTCACGTGTTTCTGTCAGACCTGCATTGGTTTTGACTTGCCGTATTTCATCATCGACTAATATCGTACCGCTCATGCATGCCAGCCATAGCGCTGTGTCTGGGTCTTTGACTTGGTAAGCCATTTTGATAGCGCAGTTTTCATTCACTGAGGCCACCACTGATTCGGGATCAAGATCGGCTGGGCAGTCACGTAGGTCGCCTAGTGATTGATGCGCAATCATGACGTGCGCCCCTTTATCACGGATGGCACCTAATGCCTCGAGTGTCGGTCGCGAAATCAGATACTTGAACTCATCTAGGAATAAGCATACATGCCGCGCCTTTTGCCCATTACCCAATTCACGTGGTCGCACTTCAATATGCTGCATCATGGATAACACAAAAATGCGCTGCAATTTAAGTATGCGTGGATTGCGCATTGAGCCTCTGACGTAAATGACAGCGCCTTGTTTGATGAGCGTAGCAAGATCAATGCCTGTCTTAGTATTTACTGCTGCGACTAATCCGATTTCCTCAAGATCAGCTACAAACTTCTTACCTGCTTCAGCAATATCTGGCTGATGCTGGATAAGTAGTTGTAGAGTTTCAATAAGTGAGTAATCTTGTCGATTGGCGTAGTTGGAAAAAATGCGTGCTGCGCGTCGATCATCTAATCGGTAGAAGTCTGCATCGGTGCCTTTTTCACCTAAAGAGAAGCCAGCTGATAATAGCTCTTCAATTTCATTGGCGTTTTTATGTTGTAGGGGATTCCATTGCGCCTGCTCAGACAGTAAATCAATATAGACGAAAGGCACATTGGCATGCGATGCGGCATCATGCATCACATGGGGTAACCATTCATCATTCTTAGGATCAACCACCACTACGCATTCACCTGATGCAACGGCCTGAGAAAGTAGGACCCCTGCTGCAACACCTTTGCCGCTACCTGTAGTACCAATCACATCTATATGGCTTCTGCGCCATTGTTGCCAAGGAATATAGACGGGCTTCTTTTGCTCATTCAGGCCAAAGAAGATACCTTTGTTATTGTTGTAGTAATTAGTTGGATCATAAGCGCTTTGTGCATTAGGCAAATGCACGCCAATTTGGCGGATATCGGTTTTGCGGTTACGTTCTGTACTGTTGGCTTTAGTAAGACGATGTTTGATCACTTCGATATAAGGTGCGGTATATCGAATCAATAATAAGACAGTAATAACACCTGCCATACTGCCTATGACAAATGCCCATAGGTGATGAATCGGTAAGCTAAAGGTGGTGTTTGCAAAATGCAGCGCCAGATAGGGAATGGCGAAATAAAATCCCAGCTGGAACACGATCGCCGTTAGTGCAATACTGGCAAACAAGCCACCTGCTTTGTTTTGCCGATTGAGCCACGACAGGGTGACTGACACGCCAAATATCAGTCCTATACACCACCAATAATGCTCAAGGTAGGTAATCCATGCGTTTAGAAATTGGATGATAAGATTATTGAGTTTCGTTACAAAGTTCATGGTTATTCCTGTTCTGTTGCTGACGGTTTGTGGGCAATCGCTTGATGCATGGCCGCTAGGTATTTAGGGATTTCTTTAGGGTCGGTTGGCTTCACCACTTCATCGAATTTTTTAAGTTCTGCCAATCTTTCTTGTGCTCGCGCTAACGCAAGTCGAACACCTGCCTCGGGTGTAAATTGCCCAGCCTTTGCACGTGTAATGAGTGAACGTAGATAACTGAGCGGTGCACCAGTCACTTTGTTTGCATTCAGACGTGCTGCCAGCTCATCTAGTAAAGCCTGCGCCAATACACTATCAATGCCATTCAGCTGTGATTTAGCAAGCTCACGCTCTTCTGGTTTAAGCTGCGAAGGAAAAAAGAAATTTGCATGGCTACTGGATATTGCTGCTTCGCTATCTAGTAGTGGTGGTCCTAAAGTATTAGAACCTTCTAATTGCAAACCCTTAGTGGTTGATTCACCAATCGTCGGTATATCCGAAGCTTGGTTTTGCCGACAGGTGGAAAACCTACCTTTCGGTGGTTTTTGCTGATCTGCGTTATTTGAACTTGATAAAGATGTTTCCATAGCCCATAAGTCAGGGTTATTTAATATCCATTGCTTACCTGTAATTTGACCTGCCCTATAAGTTTTTTGGCTGAGTTGATTAAGCACTAGGGCTTCTTCATAGCTCAGCTGTTTAGGCAGTATCTTTATAGCGCCAATGGTACGTAACTCTTTAAGATAGCTTTTTAATTGGGTCATGCCGCAAGGCGACATGCCTACTATATGTGAAGAGTAAAATACCCAATCGGATGGGAAGTCCCAAAGCATGGCAAATAAGCCTCTGGCACCATAACTTAATCGTGCATCACGCAATAGCGCCCGCTTAATTGGTTTGGTAAAAGGCGTATCTTCGCCATTGCGAATTATTTGGATTCTAGACATAGCTAACCTTTTATAGGTTAGCTAATGCTTGACGAACTTCGCCTACATTGTATGCAGCTACTCTGGTGGAAAGGTTTTTGGCCTTGGGAATTTGGCCTGCTTGGATGCGACGTCGTATTGTTGACTCAGACATGGCAAGAAGTACTTCCAAGTCTTTAATTCGTATATACGCTGAGTCTGGTAATGAATCAAAATTTTCTACTGCATTTAATACTGTCATAATGAATCTCCATGTGTCTGTTGAGGGCACAAACAATCATAGGGATTTTTATTGACAAGTCATTGCAACGGCATTGCAAAGGTATTGCAATAGAGGCTAGTTATTCTTTTTCTTATAGTGAGATCTTTTTATAACCGCAGCTTCGTGTACTAGATTTGCATCAGATAATATGCCAGAAATATTACGGTCTGATAAACCAAACTTGTCCTTTGGGCCTATGTGATAAAGATCAACAATTTCATCTTTTATAGCGTCTTGAGAATCTATTGCACCTTTACTGAGGCTGATATCAAGCAATGTTCCAATGATTTTTTCATATGTGGCTTTAGTTGGGATGCTTAAACTTTTTGCATCTTGGTTTTCATAGCAAAGTTCAAGCAGTATTAATAACTTCTTGAACGTTCTATTCTTTTCTTTAATATCAGTTTCAGATTTCCATTTTGCTAAAAGCTGAATTAACTCTGGGGGGAATTTTGATGAGTCCATTTTAATAATCTCATACAAACTATCATTTTCTAGATGTGAATCTAAATCATTAGTTTTGTCTGCAAGTTTATTAAAATAGCTCTTAAATTTAGATGGCCACCATGATCCAAAAACATAACCTACTAGTAAGCCATACGAAATGGCAAGTAAAAAGCCACCAATTTTAGATTGTGGCGGGTTGTAGCAAAAATAAGCTAGAGTTCCCATAACTAACAAGCAAATACAAATAATGATTGAAAAAATAATCAGTTTAAAAAACTGTTTTGCTTCAGGGTTAACTTTGGGTAATTCTTTTAATTTATCTAACACAATCTCTCCTGTTATTTAACGACCGCTTTCATAAGTGATCACGTCATTTTGTATTTTTTAAGTCACTTAAATAATCAGCCCATTGCTGCATCATTACTTTGCGTTGCTCAATAAATCTAGTGCGGTTATAAGCACTGCCTAATGTGTCGGGGACGGTGTGCGCAAGTTGATGTTCGATAATATGCGGATCAATATTGAGGCGCTCATGCAATATTGTTCTGGCCATTGCCCTAAAACCGTGGCCTGTGATTTGTGTTTGAGTGTCGTACCCCATGCGCTTAAGCGCAGCGTTTACAGCAGCTTCGCTCATTGGTCTTAATGGAGAGTGGCCTCCTGGAAAGACATATACTCTGTGACCAGACAAAGGCTGCATTATTTTTAAAATCTCGATGGCTTGTTTGGATAATGGCACTAAATGATCTGTTTTTGTTTTGCTCACTACGTAACGCCATTCCGCTGCATCTAAATCAATATCACTCCACTTTGCTTGCCTCAGCTCACTTGGTCTGGCGAAAACTAAGGGTGAAAGCTTAAGCGCGCATTGAACGGTTACAGTGCCGTTAAACCCGTCAATTGCACGTAATAGCTCTGCTATATCTTTTGGTTCAGTAAAGGCAGCCATGTGTTTTGTAGTAGTTGCAGGTAAAGCGCCTTTAAGATCATAAGTGACATCTCGAACTGCGCGACCCGTTTGTACTGCATAACGAAATACTTAGCCAGCAGTTTGCAATGCACGGTGTGCCGTTTCTAGTTTATTGAGCTTTTCTATACGCTTAACTACTTGAAGTAATTGAGGCGCGGTTATATCAGCAATTGGTACATCGCCAATCCAAGGGAATAAGTAGAGCTCAAAGCGTCTTATCACTTTATCTTTGTGAGTCTCCGCTTTATTTTTCATATGAGCGCTCCACCACTCCCGTGCAACTAACTCAAAGCTATTTGCAGAGTTGAGCTTTTTATCTGCTTTAATTTTTTGCCGCTTTTCACTGGGATCAATTTGATCATTAGCTATTAGTTTTCTGGCATCGTCACGTTTATCCCTGGCTTGCTTT
>JAYTRW010000012.1:0-2416 GCA_043745985.1 Methylotenera sp. | reverse complement strand
AAAAAATTAAAAGGGCAAAACGTTTGACGGTTTGCCCTTTTTTTATGATTTAGAAATAAACCAAGAATATCAAATAAGGTTAACTTGAATATGAACATGGCTGTGCTTTTACAATACATCTTACCTAAGCAGGCGATTACTGCAGTTGCAGGTAAGTTAGCTCACTATCAAGGTGGTAATTTAACGACATCAGTGATTACGTGGTTCGTAAAGCGCTATCAAGTGAATATGGCTGAAGCAGCCAATCCTGACATCACATTCTATACAACTTTCAATCAGTTCTTTACACGGCCCCTCAAAACTGGTGCGCGACCAATTGCACAAGCTGATTTTATTTGCCCTGTTGATGGTGCAATTAGCCAATTTGGTGCCATTGAAAAAGACCAAATATTTCAGGCAAAAGGCCACTCATACTCCACAGCCGCCTTGGTTGGTGGCGACAAAGTATTAGCAGATAAGTTTGAATATGGACATTTTGCTTGCTTGTATTTAAGCCCAAAAGATTATCACCGTATTCATATGCCTTGTGACGGCACGTTAAAAAGCATGACTTATGTCCCAGGCGCTTTATTCTCGGTAAACCCAACCACAGCCCAAGGCGTGCCAGGACTATTTGCCAGAAACGAACGTGTAGTATGTGAATTCACCTCTACACAATACGGCAGCTTTATTATGGTATTAGTCGGTGCGACGATTGTTGGTAGCATGGCTACTGTTTGGCATACTGCCAACAATGGCATCATCAATCCACCTCACACAGGTAAAATCAAAACGTGGAATTACGATCAAAAGAACATATCCTTGAAACAAGGTGATGAAATGGGCAGGTTCTTACTTGGCTCCACCGTAGTGATGCTGTTTGAAAAGAACGTTTTGCAGTTTAATACAGATTGGCAACCAGCAAAAGCAATTAAACTTGGTGAGATGATGGGTAATTAACCTGTAGGAGCGACGAGGGCGGCGCTCCTACAAAAAGCTATTTTGCCACTCTATGATGCAAATGTGGCGCTAGCTCATTCAGCGCAGATTCATACACGCCGCGCTTAAATTCAATCACATCTTCTAACGGCACCCAGTACTCACTCCACCGCCATGCATCAAACTCTGGATGCTCACTTGCGCGCAATGACACATCGCTATCACGACCTAGCATGCGCAATAAATACCAAATTTGCTTTTGGCCTTTGTAGCTGCCGCGATACTCACGCTTAACCCATGTAGAAGGCACTTCATACCTCAGCCAGTCTTTGGTGCGACCCAAAATCTGCACGTGCTCTGGCTTGAGCCCCACCTCTTCCATCAACTCGCGATACATGGCCTGCTCAGGGCTTTCGCCATGATTAATACCACCTTGCGGAAACTGCCAAGCATGCTCACGAATACGCTTGCCCCAAAAAACCTGATTGTTAGCATTACATATAATAATGCCAACATTCGGGCGAAACCCGTCTCGATCTAACATAACGTTTTACTGCCTAAATTATTTAATACGATTTTTTCATATTTTGAGTATTTTTGAAAGCAGCCATTTGAGTATAATAGCTAAGCCTATGAAAATACACTCAATTAAATTTTTGAAAATGAATCAATTTTTCGCTCTTTTGATCATCGGCGCATTTACGTGCACTTTAACTACGGCTTGCCAAGCCGCCATCAAGCCAGCACATGCAAATTTGGCCTATATTACCAATCAGGGCGAAGATTCCGTATCCGTGATTGACACTTCAACCAACCAAGTCACTAGCACTATCAAGGTTGGCAAAGCGCCTGTAGGAGTAGCCGTTTCAGCTAAGTTAAATCGCACTTATATCTCCAATGTAGAAAGCCAAGAAATTTCGATTATCGATACACAAAATAATACCGTAGTAGAAACCATAAAAATCAAAGGTTCACCTGTAGGCCTAGCACTATCGCCAGATAGTAAGACGCTTTATGTAGCGGATTGGTTTGATAATCGCGTATTAGCCATTAGTACAAGTAAAGACCATACTACAAATGAGGTAAGTGTTGGCGATGCACCAGCTGGTATGGTCGTCAGCTCAAATAACAAATGGCTGTATATCGCCAATCGCGATAGTAACGATGTTGCAGTGATTGACACGGCAACGCTTACTATCAAAAAACGTATTCCAGTAGGTAAGCACCCTTTTGGGCTTGCTCTCAGTAAAACAGGTTTATGGTTAGTCAGCGTGAATGTAAAAGAAGACACAGTCAGTATCATTAACACCAAAACCAATGCGCAATATAAAGTCAAGGTAGGCTACCACCCCTATTGTGCTGCGCTCAGTTTAGATGGAAAGAAACTCTATGTAAGCAATACGCAAGACGACAGCATCACCGTAATCAACATGTCTACACGCAAAACCATCGCCACTATTAATGTTGGCAATACACCAGAGGGTATAAGTTTAGATAA
>JAYTRW010000011.1:0-7647 GCA_043745985.1 Methylotenera sp. | reverse complement strand
CAGGTTTTGGTGCTGGTTGCACAACTGGCTCAGGCATTGGTGCTGCTTGATTAGGAATGCTATCCCACAGCTCAACTTCTGTTACGTCTAATGCAGTGTGCGCGGCTTTCCAGTTAAAAGAAATCAGCAATGCGCCAAGTAAAGCCACATGCACGGCAATTGCCAGCCCGCCAGCTTTCCAAGAAACTTCTTTTTCGTACGTTCTAATCATTTTAATAAATTGGTCATTTCAATCATTCAGCGAGCTTACTTGGCTGGCGCTAGCAATAATCCGACTTTATCCACTTTATTCTGCTTGAGTAAATCCATCACGCCTATCACGTCGTCATATTTAACATTTTTATCTGCGGCAATCACCACTGAGCGTTCTGGCGCTTTGGTAAGCGCTTGGCGCACAGCCAAAAGTAACTCATCGCGCGGCATAGGCTTATTATCGAACTCTATTTTGTGATTAAGTTTAACCGTAAGCACCAATGGCGGCACTTGCGGCTGTTTTAAACCTTGCCCGACTTTAGGCAAATCAACCACACCAGGATTAGTCATAGGCGCGGTGACCATAAAAATAACCAGCAGCACCAAAGTCACATCAATGTAAGGCACTACATTGATTTGATTCATCATGCGACGTTTGCGAGTACGCGCCATGATTTAGCTCTTTCTTTGTAGAATATTAGTGAACTCTTCCATAAAGCTTTCGTAACGCACAGAAAGCCTATCGACTGAACTTGCGAAACGGTTGTAGGCAATCACGGCTGGAATTGCCGCAAACAAGCCAATCGCCGTTGCCACCAAAGCTTCCGCAATACCAGGTGCGACTTGACTAAGGGTAGCTTGCGCCACGTTAGATAAGCCTCTAAATGCATTCATAATGCCCCATACTGTGCCAAATAAGCCGATGTATGGGCTCACAGAGCCAACTGAGGCTAAAAATGGTAAATGCGCATCTAGATCATCTAACTCACGATTATAAGCAGCCCGCATCGCGCGGCGAGAGCCTTCCATCACATCTGAAACATCCATAGTCGTTTGTTGTTTATGACGCACGTACTCTCTAAAACCCGCTTCAAATATGCTCGCCATGCCTTGTGGCTTGCGACGACTTGAGGCCAGACCTTCAAATAGTTTATTCAAATCACCGCCTGACCAAAATGCTTTTTCAAAGTCTTCAGCGTTGGTTTCAGCTTTTTTAATCGTTGCCAACTTGATGAAAATATACCACCAAGAAAATAGTGAGGTGCCAATTAACACCAGTAACACCATCTGCACAGGCAGGCTGGCGCCAGCCACTAGCGAAAAAATAGACATATCATTGGCCGCGCTTATACTCATAACTTCTCCACTTTTTGGTTCAATACTTGTTAATTCACTACGGGTTAATTCACTGCTTATAAATTGATTGCTTGTATTTTAATCATGTCTTGTTTAATGGCTATAGGCACTGCTACTGGCTTAAAAGTTTCCGCATCGACGAAGGCCGCTTTAACATGTGCTTGAATCAACTCAACGCCATTGCAGATGATCGTTTGTGCCATTTCCATGCTGCCATGCCCGACATTTGTCAACTCGCAATTGACTTCAAGCATGTCATTAAATCTTGCGGGCCTTTTGAAGTTAATCGACAAACTATGTACCACAATAATCACGCCTAGTTTATCTTTAACTGTGGTTTGCTCGTAACCCAGAGCGCGTAGCCATTCAGTACGAGCACGTTCCATAAAGTTTAGATAGTTTGAGTGGTAAACCACGCCGCCCGCATCGGTATCTTCGTAATACACGCGGACTGGCCAGCTAAATTGATTAATACTCATGCTTACTCTTGCCACGTTTCGCTATTTAAGTGCTTTGGCATGGGCAATTCAAAATGCTGATAGGCTTGCTGTGTGGCGATACGTCCACGCGGCGTGCGCATTAAATAACCTTGTTGAATCAAGTAAGGTTCGAGCACATCTTCAATCGTATCGCGCTCTTCCCCTATAGCTGCGGCTAGATTGTCCAAACCTACAGGACCGCCACCGAACTTCTCTATCACGGCAAGCAAGAGCTTTCTATCCATCACGTCAAAGCCCAATTTATCGACATCTAGCATTTTCAACGCTGCATCAGCGACTTCTGATGACACGATACCATTCGCTTTCACCTGCGCATAATCACGCACACGGCGTAACAACCTATTGGCGATACGAGGTGTGCCGCGTGAACGACGGGCAATTTCAAGCGAACCTGTATCTGCCATTTCGACCTCAAGCAAACCAGCGCTGCGATGTACGATGCGCGCTAACTCTTCAGAAGTATAAAACTCTAACCTTGAAACAATCCCAAAGCGATCACGCAGTGGATTAGTCAGCATACCTGCACGAGTCGTTGCGCCAATCAAGGTAAATGGCGGCAAATCTAAGCGCACACTTCGCGCAGCCGGGCCTTCGCCTATCATAATGTCGAGTCGATAATCTTCCATCGCAGGATATAAAATTTCTTCGACTACGGGTGAAAGTCGGTGAATTTCATCAATGAACAACACATCATTGGGTTCTAAATTAGTCAGTAGCGCCGCCAAGTCGCCAGCGCGCTCTAACACGGGGCCTGAGGTTTGGCGCATATTGACGCCCATTTCCTTGGCTATAATATGTGCTAAAGTGGTTTTACCTAAACCTGGTGGGCCGAACAGTAATACGTGATCAAGCGCCTCGCTGCGACCGCGTGCAGCATTAATAAAAATCTCTAACTGGCTACGTGCTTTTTCTTGCCCGACATATTCGTCTAAAAGCTTGGGGCGCAAAGCACGCTCTAAGGCTTCTTCACGAGGGCTTTCAGCATCAGGGGCAATCAGGCGGTCTGTTTCTATCATAAATTCATCTTGTTATTTGAGTTTTGGCGCTAAGACGCCATTAAAACACGGGCCTGTTTATTGTGCATGTGTTTTAGCGTAGCGTTCTATCAATCCTTTGACGGCTACAGGAGGACCCAAATATAGGCCTTGCCCATAGTGTACGCCTATGCTTTTCAACTCCGTTAATATCTCATTATTTTCGACAAATTCAGCCACCGTTTTAATATTCATGGCCTCGGCCACACTATGAATCGACCGCACCATGGCGTGGTCAACTTTATTAATATGCATTTCTTTAACGAAAGCACCATCTATCTTCAAATAATCCACGTCAAAATTTTTCAAATAGGTAAATGATGACATACCGCTACCAAAATCATCTAAGGCAAAACTACAGCCAAGTTTTCGCAATGCACTGAATAACAGTATAGTATTTTTTAGATTAACAATCGCAGCCGTTTCGGTAATTTCAAAACAAATCGCTTGAGGTGGAATTGAATACTTGATAAACATATCTTGTATAAAACTCAGTAAACTTTTATCACTTAATGAGGTACCAGATAAATTAATTGAAAATATATAGTTACACTTATCTGCATTAATCTCTAGCAATTTTTGGTAAGCTAAAAAAACATTTTTAATGACCCATCTATCAATATTGGGCATCAAATGATACCGCTCTGCTGACGGTATAAATGTGGTTGGCAGAATTATTTTGCCATCGAGATCAATTTTTCTAAGCAATATTTCATAATGTTGCACTTGTGTCGCCACAGAGGTGAGTGGCACGATTGGCTGACAATAGAGCATGAACTGCTCATCATCAATTTCATCGGTAATGTCAGAGATTGACTCCACGGCGCTGCGCTGGCGAACCACCTCCACATCACCTGGATTAAATAGAAAGCTTTGGTTTCGCCCAGCCGATTTTGCTGAGTAGCAGGCCAAATCTGCTGCATGAATAATCTCGCTCACATTCTCAAAGCCTTGATTAATCACAACCAAACCAATGCTGACACCAATATTAAAAATCTTATCATCGTGAATAAAACGATAATCCCTAATGGTTTTCAACAAGGCATTATTGATTTGATTCGCAACGGCCAACGTGCAGTTTTCTAGTAGCAACCCGAATTCATCGCCACCTAAGCGCGCCAAAGTATCTCTTTCACGCATTTTATTGGTAAATAAAATACTCACTTGCTTAAGCAACTCATCACCTGCGGAATGCCCACAAGTGTCATTCACTAATTTAAATTGGTCTAAATCTAAAAAACAAAAAATATGTTGTGTATTGTTTTTATGTACGCTTTTTAGGCAACGCTCTAAGCGCACCTCAAACTCACGACGGTTAATTAAGCCTGTTAAATCATCATGTTGCGCTTGATGGCGCAACATTGATGTCGCATCGTTTATCTTATCTTGCATGCTTTCATAAGCATGCTTTAGGCTGCTAGACATGGAATTAAAACCTTTTTGCAAGGTTTTCAGCTCGCCACTGGAATCTTCCATAATCGTATGCGAAAACACGCCTTCACCAATGCGATTCACTGCTTGGGCAATCTCTTGAATAGGTTTGGTGATATGCCGACCAAGCTTCCATGCCAGCAGTCCACTTAAAACCAAACCAAAAATAGCCGTTAAAAAAATCTTTACGATTAAATCTTGCTTAATATTTTGTAAAGTCTGATTACTCAGCTCTACATACACCTGACCAATTTTCTCTGGCGTGTAAGACTTTTTCAGCGCTAACTCTTTACTGCTTAGATTAGAAAAATCATCAATCTCAACTAAACTTCGGTAAATGGGGAACGTGAAAATAATGCCTTTATTTTGCGGAATTTGCTCTAGGTTTTCTTTAATTATCTTAGTAATTAAAGACTTAGGCAATTCACGGCCACTTAGTGCTAGCGTCAAACCTTGGCTATCGACCACCATCACCGTTCTTAAGTCCTGCTCATTAGAGAGCGCTTGTTGAACCAGCCTTTGTAGCACCTGGCTATTGCCAGAAATCACACCATATTCTGCTGCAGGAGCCAGCTGCGAAGCAATGACTTTGCCTCGATCTTCAAGTGACTGATCCAACACACCAAAAATATTGGTGATTGCATACCCGACTAAAATAATAGCGAATAGCAAAGCGGGTATCGTACCCAAAAATACAACACGTGACTTGATGCTGATATTTTTCATATTACATGGCCTCTGGAGCGTCAGATTCTAGCATTTTCTTTAAAATCTCATCTTCATCCATCAAAGGAATATTAAGTGAGCGGGCGACTTGATAATTCAACATGATGGAGAAGTATTTTGGCATTTGCGGTGGCGGCAATTCGCTGGATGCTTGGCGCGATTTAATGGCAATTTCTGCAGCCTGTTTTGCCAGCTGTTTGCTGGTGCTATATACCGCAGCTAAAGCACCCGCACGCACATAGGATTGAGAGTAGCCAAAAATAGGTTTTTGATAGCGGTAGCTGGTTAATAAAATAGGCTGTGCGGTTTCGCGGCTGTAAATTGTAGGGTCTGGAATCGCTAAAATAGCGTCGGCTGTATCCAAGAGTTTTTTTAACTGTGGAATTAAGTCAGCCTCTTGATTAACTTTTTCTTCTAAAATATTCAGCCCACGTTTCTCACCCCCTTCTCGCACATACTCAAGATATTGTGAAGAAGTGGTGCCCAGTAAAACGCCTATTTTTTGTGCTTCGGGTAGCACATGTTTAATCAGTGCCATTTGCCGCGAAAAAGGCTGGTCTAATACAATGGCACTAAAATTACCTAATTCACGTCGATTTTTTGCCATCACGCTATTGAATGCGGGAAGGGGCGTAAACACCCCCAATACTGGTGTTGACCGCCTTAATTTACTAGCAGCCTCAAGCGCTTTTACGCCCAGTGCAATCACTAACTCGCTGTTTTCTGCTACTACCAGCTTTTCTGTATCTGGTAGCGTAATTACATTCACTCTAAGGTTAATTTGCTTATTCTTTGCAAGCTCGGCATTGAATTGATCAACAAACTCAAGGTTGGCTGGTGTTTGTACGCTCATCACAATCGTCACACCTGTATAGGCCTGCGCTGCAAATGGCACAAAAAGACCCAGCACTAGCATTACGCATGCGAGTAAGCTGTTCATCCAGCTTTTTCTATTTAGCCTCAATAACAAAATTGACTTCTCAACCATTCAGTTTATTACTCAGTTGCATTAAAAGTCTAACCTTACGTTAAGACGAGCACGACGTTTGAGCGTGTTGTAATCTGCAAATTCCTGATAATGTTCATTAAACAAATTTTCAACGACGGCAGAAACTTCACCACTGAAATGGTCAGCGTTAAACTTACGCGCCACTCGAATATCAGATTTTCTCGCTAAACCAACATAGTCGCCATCCCCTAAAGCAGTAACTTCACTGGTTTGATAATAAGCATAACTAGCATCCCAATACGAGTTAAAACGGTGAGTTAGCAATCCACTAAAAGTGCTGCTTGGCATAGACATGGTAATATTTCTGGCTGTTTCCGATTCGTTAGCGTAAATATTTACGTAGGCGTAATTAAGCAATACATTGGTATTAGCTGTCACGAGCCATTTAGCTTGCGCCTCAAAGCCTTGAATCGTGACACTACCTGAATTTATATGATCACTTGGTTTTCTAAAAGAAAAATACCCTGGGGGGGCCGTATAGCTATGATTGAAAAAAGACTGAACGTAATCATTAATATCATCCCTGAAGAGTCTTGTATCCAACTTAAGCTTACCAAAGTCACATAAATAACCAATTTCTTTAGAAACAATTCTCTCAGATTTCAAATTTCCAGTATCCACAACATAAGATGCCAAAAACAGGGGGGGCGCAACTGTTGGAATAACGATAGTTGTATTAAACTTTTCCTCTAAATAATTAGGCGTTCTCGAAGCCGCTGAAACGCCAAATCTAATAGTGTGATTAGGATTAATCTTGAAGTTAATACTGGCGCGTGGCGAGAGGTTCGTACCAGTAAAATCGTTATGCTCTAACATTACACCTGCATTGAATACCACTTTATTCAATGGGCGCCACTCAATGTGACCAAACATCCTTTGTAAGTCAAATTGGTCAGTTTTATTATTCCCTAAATAATGTGGCGCATACATCAGATCGCGACGGAAACTGCCTCCCCAAATACCGCGCAGAGTTGTTGAAAAGGAGAAATTATGTTGCGCCTCTATATCATAACGCTCCATCTGAATGTCATTATTAATACTGACAGTGTCACTTACTAATGAGTTAGCCGCATTCGTCGCAACTGCTACCCCAAACCTAGGTGTGAGAAAGTTTAATATTAATGGTCTTAGATTAACTGAGTTAATCTCGTCATTCGACTTATCCATCGAGTGGTAAGCTTGAAGGGAAAAGTCACTGTTTTCACTACCATTATGGCGCCATCGAATCAGCTCATAGTGGTTGTTAATGTCTCGGCTTCTGGGCTCAAAATAACGAATTGTATTGATAGTTTCGTCGTCATCACGCTCACCATTAACAACACCTAACTCAAACTCAAGGGTGTTTTTACTATCTAATTTGTAATCTGCTTGAACATTTAGCAAGCGTGTACGCTTAAAGTCATAACGGTTATCTAGGCCATCATCGTCACGATAACCCGCTGTCACTCGATAGCTTAAATCATTTTTTTTAGCGCCATATCGCGCAAATGCCTCATGACGGCCATCGCCATAAGTGGCGCTTACGCTAGTCCCAATCTGGTCTGATGGGCTTTGTGTAATGATGTTAATCACACCAAAAAAAGAATTAGCACCATAACTCGCAGCATTTGGACCACGT
>JAYTRW010000010.1:0-2438 GCA_043745985.1 Methylotenera sp. | reverse complement strand
GCTTGGCTCAAGCCTTTAAAGTCATATAAGTTAAAATCTGCTAAGTGTGAAGGTTCTACGTTGCCAATCGCGCGGAATATATTGTTGATGCGACCGGGATGCTCACGCTCCCAAGTTTGCAACATATCTTTTACTTTTTGACGTTGTAAATTCTCTTGGCTACCGCATAAGTCACACGGAATAATTGGAAACTCCATTTGGCGCGCATAGCTGGCAATATCTTTTTCGCTGCAATAGGCCAATGGGCGAATCACGATATTTTGTTTATCATTGGTTGAAAGCTTAGGTGGCATAGCTTTTAGTTTCGCACCAAAGAACATATTTAAAAACAGCGTTTCTACAATGTCATCACGGTGATGGCCCAGCGCAATTTTATTGGCACCAAGTTTTTTTGCTGTGGTGTAAATAATGCCGCGGCGCAAGCGTGAGCATAAGCTACAAGTCGTAGCGCCTTCTGGAATCTTCTCTTTTACAATTGAATAAGTATCCGCTTCTACAATACGGTAATCGATGTCAAGCTTTTCAAAGTAGGCAGGCAGAATGTCAGCAGGAAAACCAGGCTGCTTTTGATCCAGATTCATGGCAATCAGTTTGAAGTTTATTGGCGCACGCTCTTGCAAAGCCAGCAGAATCATCAACATGGCATGAGAGTCCTTACCGCCGCTCATGCACACCAGCACGGTATCGCCTTCTTCTATCATGTTGTAATCGCCAATAGCTTTGCCCGTGGCACTTATCAGGCTATTGCGTAGCTTGATGAAATTATTGGAATGGTTTGCGGGTAAATGGTTAATCATAGTAGTTTCTAATTAGGTTTGTATTTGATTATTTGAATTTTAGCGAACTAGACTTTGTCTTTTGTGTACTTGCGTACCCATTCACTCAGAGCTTCCTCGCCCATCTCGCTACTTGCCACACTCAGTACAGTTAAGGTTGCATCGGCTTGCGTTGCTGTTAATTTTTTACCATTTAATAACAAAAACAAACCCAGAGCCAACAATGCCACACGTTTATTGCCATCTATAAAAGGGTGATTTTTAGCAAGCGCCACACAATAAGATGCGGCCAAAGCCGCATAGTCAGGTGCTTCATAAGCGGCTAAATTAACCAGTCGTGCTAGTGCCGAATCTAACAAACCTTCATCACGCAAACCAGAGTCACCACCATGCTCCGCTAAACTTTCATCGTGCAATAAAAATAACAGGTTTTTATCAACCCAGCGCCAAGCTTTTTGCACAGCCACTTATTTAGCCAATGCTTTAAATGTATCGCGATAATCTCGCATAAACTCGCGCCCCAACTCAAGCTGCTCTTCAAAAGAAGGGTCATAACTGCTTAAAGTAATACCCGACGGGCTTTCAGTGACAAAGATCTCGTCACCCTTGCCAACTTTTAGCTTAGCTAAAAGTTCTTTAGGCAAAATAACGCCAAGTGAGTTACCAATTTGAGTGAGTTTTAAGGTGGTCATGATGCTTAATCCGCTTGATGTTATAACGATTGTTATAATACGCTTAATTGTAAAAGCTGCAAACGCTGATTTGTTTTAATACTGAGATTAACTATTTATTAGCGTGAGATTGCTAGCTTTATATAGATGTGTCAGTATATTGATAAATATTTGTAGATAATTGATTTTAATAAGGAAATAGTAAAAAATAAAAAGCCCAGCGTATTGCTACGCTGGGCGGTTACGAATCTAAAAAGATTTTTATTGTAGCAACGGCTCTCACCCCAGATGACCACAATGAAATAATAATAAGGAAAAACAATATGCAAAGCAAGCCTAATTTTGGAGAACTCACATTTGGATTTGATATTGGTATTGCATCGGTGGGTTGGGCGGTAATCAATAACACAAGAATTGTAGATTTGGGTGTGCGGGCTTTTGATAAAGCCGAAACAGCTAAAGAGGGTGACTCACTCAATTTGGTCAGGCGCTCCGCAAGGTTGCTGCGCCGCCGTTTACATCAACGTGCTTGGCGTTTGAAAAAATTAGCGCGGTTGCTACAACATCAAGGTGTTATTACTGATGTGGCATTATTCAAGCCAGAAAATCCTTATACATATTCGCTGTGGCAATTACGAGTTGATGGATTAAATCGCTTATTAAGTGCAGAGGAGTGGGCGCGCGTTATTTATCATTTATGCAAACATCGAGGCTTTCATTGGGTGAGCAAGGCTGAAGAGAAAAAAGCCGAAGAAGATACTAAAGGTGAGAGTGGCAAGGTCAAGCAAGGGCTTGCTGCTACTGCAAAGCTCAAGATAGAAAAAGGCTATCGCACAGCTGCTGAAATGGTGTTAGCTGAGTTTCCAGATGCACAGCGCAATAAGCAGGGTGATTATGGCAAATCACTTTCACGGGTTTTATTGAGTGAAGAGTTTGCATTGTTATTTGAAAAGCAACGCGCTTTCAGTAACCCTCACGCCACGCCAGCCCT
>JAYTRW010000009.1:0-7689 GCA_043745985.1 Methylotenera sp. | reverse complement strand
CGGTATTTGGCTTATGACCAATCGCAATAAATACACCTTGTAGCGCGATGTCTTTAGTGGTGCCATCAGTCACGTTTTTGATACGCATGCCAGTTACGCCAGTGTTGTCGCCTAACACTTCATCTAGCGTGTTGAAGGTTTCTAGCACTATTTTTCCTTCAGCCACTCGCGCCATTAACTTATCCACCAAAATGGCTTCCGCTTTAAATTTATCACGACGATGTACCAATGTGACTTTGCTGGCGATGTTGGCTAAATACAATGCTTCTTCAACAGCCGTATTGCCGCCACCAATCACAGCAACTTCTTGATTACGGTAGAAAAAGCCATCGCAAGTTGCACAGGCGGAAACGCCTTTGCCTGCGAATGCCTCTTCACTTGGCAAACCTAAATACTTAGCTGATGCACCTGTCGCGATAATCAAAGCATCGCAAGTATATTCGCCGCTATCACCCACTAAGCGAATTGGCTTTTCAGTCAAATGTGTTGTGTGGATATGGTCAAAAATCATTTCAGTGTTAAAGCGCTCAGCATGTTTTTGAAAGCGCTCCATCAACTCAGGGCCTTGTACTCCATCAGCATCAGCAGGCCAGTTGTCGACTTCAGTGGTAGTCATCAATTGACCGCCTTGTGCAATGCCAGTGATGAGCACAGGTTTAAGGTTCGCGCGTGCAGCATACACAGCAGCAGAGTAGCCTGCAGGGCCAGAACCTAAAATGAGTAATTTGACGTGACGTGTTGCCATGTTGTATTGCTTTCTTTGATAAATATTGTTTAATTAATATGGGGTGTTTGATTTATTTTTCAAGCAAGCTACGCAGCATCCAACCTGTTTTTTCGTGTAACTGCAGGCGTTGTGTTAATAAATCTTTAGTGGCTTCGTCTGAAGCTGCATCTGCCGCTGGAAACACACTGCGCGCTGTGCGACAAACTGCCTCATGGCCAGCCACTAATTCGGCAATCATCTCTTGCGCTTTTGGCACAGATTCAGACTCTTTAATAGAAGATAATTTTGCAAAATCACGGTAAGTGCCAGGTGCGTAAACGTCTAATGCGCGAATGCGCTCTGCAACTAAATCTACAGCCAATGCTAGCTCGGTATATTGCGCTTCAAACATCAAGTGCAGGGTGTTAAACATTGGCCCTGTGACATTCCAGTGGAAATAATGGGTCTTCAAATACAGTGTGTATGTATCTGCCAAAAGATGTGATAAACCTTGTGCAATGGCTTTTCTGTCTTGTTCTTTAATGCCGATATCCATGATGGTTTCCTTAGTAGAAATGTAGGTGTAGATAGGTTTAAAATTAGATTAGTATTGTATTAGCTACCAAGCGACTTTGATACTGCTATAATTAAATTTGACGTTAAAAATTTGTAAGGTTCGGCTATCTTGTTTTTCAAAAAATCAACTCCTGTCAATGCTCGCCGTGAGGCAGAGGTGAGCCAGTCGCACGTGATAGGCGCAACGCTTATTAAAGAAGCTTTGTGGCTAATTTTAGTCTTAGCAGGGCTTTTTATTACGGTGATTCTGTTTACTTATCATCGCGAAGATCAATCTTGGTCGCACATGGCGGCAGATAACGCGCCTATTCACAATGCAGGTGGCAGCGCTGGCGCATGGCTTTCTGACATGATGTTGTATTTATTTGGATTTTCAGCATGGTGGTGGGCGATATTGGCGTTTTACGCGATGTGGCTGGTATATTTAAAGTTAGAAGTCGTAGCAAGAAGCGACAAACCATTTTTGCTATTCAATTTTATTGGTTTTACTTTGCTATTTGTTGCTTCATGTGCCTTGGAAGCAGGGCATATCCTGAGTCTGCCAGCTCAGTTGCCAGATGCGCGCGGCGGCATGCTTGGCAGTGCCTTGAATGTTGGTTTACGCAGCCTTTTTGGTTATACGGGTTCCAGCATGCTGCTGCTGGTGATGTTTGTCGTAGGTTTTAGCTTATTTACTGGCTGGTCATGGATTATGATAACTGAGAAACTAGGCGGAGCCATCATTACAAGCTATGAGTACCTGAAATTCAAATGGCAAGACAGACAAGATAGGCAAGCTGGCAAAGTGGTTGAGCAAGAGCGCGCTGAATTTGTACAAACTGAGCGTAAACGTGTGGAAGCCCGTGAGCCTGTATTTATTGAGCCGCCAGTATTAGAAGTCGCAAAAAGTGAGCGTGTGCAAAAAGAGAAGCAAGCGCCATTATTTGAATCGATGCCAGACTCAGCGTTACCGCCTTTACATTTGCTGGATGATCCTTCTGGCATGGTTGAGCTACCATCCGCGGAAACGTTAGACTTTACATCTCGTTTAATTGAACGCAAGTTAATGGATTTTGGTATTGAAGTTAAAGTGCTTACCGCACAGCCTGGTCCCGTGATTACACGATTTGAGTTAGAACCAGCTGCTGGTGTAAAAGGTAGCCAGGTCACTAATTTAATTAAAGATTTAGCGCGCGCTCTTTCTGTGGTGAGTGTGCGTTTGGTCGAAACTATTCCTGGCAAAACCTGCATGGGTTTAGAGATTCCAAATCCCAAACGTCAAATTGTATATTTATCTGAAATTATGGGCAGCCAAGCCTATGCTGACGTGAAATCACCACTGGCCATTTCACTAGGTAAAGATATTTCAGGTAAACCTGTGGTAGCTGATTTGGCAAAAATGCCACATGTGTTGGTTGCGGGTACTACGGGTTCAGGTAAATCTGTGGCGATTAATGCACTTATTTTAAGCTGGTTGTATAAGGCAGACGCTAGCCAAGTGCGTATGATTTTAATTGACCCCAAAATGCTTGAGCTTTCAGTGTATGAAGGTATTCCGCATTTGTTAGCACCCGTGGTGACCGATATGCGCCAAGCTGCAAACGCGCTTAACTGGTGCGTGGCAGAGATGGAGCGTCGTTATAAATTGATGTCTAGTTTAGGTGTACGTAATCTAGCTGGCTACAATCAAAAAATTAGAGATGCAGAAAAAGCAGGTGAGAAAATACCGCATCCATTTAGCTTAACGCCAGATGATCCTGAACCATTGATGGAAATGCCATTAATCGTTGTGGTGATTGATGAACTGGCCGACTTGATGATGGTGGTGGGTAAGAAAGTAGAAGAGTTGATTGCCCGTTTAGCGCAAAAGGCGCGTGCATCAGGTATTCATTTGGTACTTGCAACGCAGCGTCCATCAGTAGATGTAATTACAGGCTTGATTAAAGCCAACGTACCGACACGTATTTCTTTTCAAGTTTCCAGCAAAATTGACTCGCGTACCATATTGGACCAAATGGGTGCTGAAGCCTTATTGGGGCAGGGCGATATGTTGTATATGCCGCCTGGTACTGGCTACCCTGTGCGTATTCATGGTGCGTTTGTGTCAGACCAAGAGGTGCACAAGGTGGTGAACTACCTCAAAGCACAAGGTGAACCAAACTATATTGAAGGCATCTTAAATAATGAAGCCGAAGAAGGTGGAGCAGATTTTGCTGACAGCGGATCTAGTTCAAGCGGTGGTTCAGAGGTTGACCCACTTTATAATGAAGCCGTTGGAATCGTGCTTAAAACTCGCCGCGCCAGCATTTCAGGCGTTCAACGTCAATTGCGCATTGGTTATAACCGCGCAGCACGATTGATCGAAGATATGGAACGTGCAGGCTTGGTTTCAGCCATGCAAAGCAACGGTAACCGTGAGGTTTTAGTGCCGCATCACGACTCCTAATATCCAAAGAGTAAATAAAGAGTAAATAAGGAATTAAATGAGTAAATTAAAAGCTGCAATACTGAGCTGCCTATTAATACTGCCAATAGCTGCTCAAGCTGATGGCGTGTCTAGCATTAAAAAGTTTTACGATGAAACACATGCGGTTAAAGCAGATTTTCATCAAATCGTCACGGATAAACAAGGGCAAAAAATTCAAGAAGTCTATGGTGAAATGCAGCTGAAACGCCCGAATAAATTTAAATGGGATTATCATAAGCCGTATGAGCAGCAAATCATCAGTGATGGTAAGCAAGTGTGGCTATATGATACTGAGTTGGCGCAAGTTTCAGTCCGCGAGTTAAGTAAAGCACTAGGTTCAAGTCCAGCGGCACTTTTAGCGGGTGACGATAGCCTAGATAAAAACTTTAGATTAGTGAATGCATTCCGAAAAGACGGTCTTGATTGGGTAAGCACTAACCCTAAAGATTCAGATACGGGCTTTAATAAAATATCAATAGCTTTTAAGAATGATGTGTTACAGGAAATGGACATGATAGACAGTTTTGGCCATCAAACAAAAATCCTGTTTAGCAATGTTGTGCATAACCCTGTGATTGAGCCTAAAACCTTTTTATTCAAGCCACCACAAGGCGTTGATGTTGTTGGTGAGTAATAAACGCTTTAACTGTTGAATGAAAGTATTTTGAGCAACTTATTCACCCTCAATCAGCCAGAGGCGCCGCTAGCCGAGCGTCTACGCCCCAAAACTTTAGATGAAGTGGTTGGGCAGTCGCATCTATTAGCCGCCAATAAGCCACTTAGATTGGCATTTCAATCGGGCAAGCTACCCTCCATGATTTTGTGGGGACCACCTGGTGTAGGCAAAACCACTTTGGCACGATTAATTGCCAATACCGCAGAGGCTGATTTCATACCGATTTCAGCGGTGTTATCAGGTATTAAAGACATCCGTGAGGCGGTAGAACGTGCCAAGCTTACCTTGCAACAGCGTGGCAGTAAAACGATATTGTTCGTTGATGAAGTACACCGTTTCAATAAAGGTCAGCAAGATGCGTTTTTGCCGTTTGTAGAAAGCGGCCTAATCACTTTTATTGGCGCAACTACCGAAAACCCCTCGTTTGAAGTGAATAGTGCTTTGTTGAGCCGTGCGCAGGTTTTTGTACTCAATGCCTTATCCGAAGCCGAGTTATCGTTGTTGCTTGATCGTGCTCAGCAGTTAGTCGCTGAAAATGTCAAACTTGCCGATGATGTTCGTGAGCAAGTATTGGCCTATGCAGATGGCGATGCAAGGCGCTTGCTAAACTTTGTTGAAGGCCTATTCAATGCAGCCGAAGGCGCAGGTATTACTGAAATTGATGAAGCCTTTTTGCAAACCACCATGGCAAGCAAGTTACGCAGATTCGATAAAGGCGGTGAAGCCTTTTACGACCAAATCTCAGCCTTACATAAATCGGTACGTGGCTCAAACCCAGATGCAGCTTTGTACTGGTTTTTACGCATGATAGATGGCGGCGCAGACCCTTTGTATTTAGGTCGCCGCATTGTTCGTATGGCCATTGAGGATATTGGCTTGGCTGATCCGCGCGCCCAAGGCATGGCGATTGAAGCCTGTCAGATTTACGAGCGGCTTGGCTCGCCAGAAGGCGAATTGGCGCTATCTAATGTGGTGATCTACTTAGCCGTTGCCCCTAAAAGCAATGCCGCTTATAACGCTTACAATCAAGCTAAAGCCTTTGTAGCACAAGACAAATCACGCCCCGTACCATTACATTTAAGAAATGCGCCAACCAAGCTGATGAAAGCCTTGGATTATGGCAAAGAGTACCGCTACGCACATCATGAGCCAGAAGCTTATGCTGCAGGTGTGGACTATTTTCCAGATGATTTGCACGATAAAAATACCGTTCCGCAATTTTATATGCCCACACCGCGCGGCTTAGAAGGTAAAATTACGGAAAAATTGAAGCACCTGAAAGATTTAGATAAAAAAGCGGAATTAAGCAATAAAACGAAGAAATAGTATATTCAATATGTCATTCCGACGAAAGTCGGAATCTAGCGGCTTTAAAAGACACTGGATTCCGTGTCAAGCACGGAATGACAGAACATTAGGAAAATAGATGTTAGATATACAAGCGTTAAGAAATGATTTAGACGGCATTGTTAGCCAATTAAAAGCGCGTGGTTTTGAATTTGATTCAGCAAGTTTTACAACCTTAGAAAACGAACGTAAAACCGTACAAACTCGCACACAAGAGCTACAAGCTAAACGTAATAACACGTCTAAACAAATCGGCATCGCCAAGTCTAAAGGCGAAGACGTTAGCGCCATCATGGCAGAAGTGGCGGGCTTGGGTGACCAATTAAAAGCTGATGAAGCAGGATTGATTGAGTTACAAGCTAGCTTACAAAACCTACTGTTAAATGTGCCTAACTTACCGCATTCAAGTGTGCCACAAGGCAAGTCAGAAGCGGATAACGTTGAAGTGCGTAAAATTGGAACGCTACGCACATTTGATTTTGAAGTGAAAGACCATGCCGATATTGGCACGCCATTAGGTTTAGATTTTGATACTGGCACTAAGCTTTCAGGCTCACGCTTTACTTTAATGCGAGGTCAAATTGCAAAAATGCATCGTGCATTGGCGCAGTTTATGTTGGATACTCAAACTGAGCAACATGGCTATGAAGAATGTTATACGCCGTATTTGGTGAATGCGGAAACACTGACTGGTACTGGTCAGTTACCGAAGTTTGAAGAAGATCTATTTAGCTTACAGCACAATGACAGTAAGCTTTATCTAATACCAACATCAGAAGTCACGCTTACCAACACGGTGCGCGATGAAATCGTTCCCTTAGAATCATTGCCTATCAAGCTCACTGCACATACGCCTTGTTTCCGTTCCGAAGCTGGTTCTTATGGGCGCGACACCAAAGGCATGATACGTCAGCATCAGTTTGATAAAGTTGAAATGGTGCAAATCGTACATCCTGACACTAGCTATGCCGCGCTTGAGGAGATGGTGGGGCATGCAGAAAACATCTTAAAAGCTTTAGGTTTACCTTACCGCGTGGTTTCGCTTTGTACGGGCGATATGGGTTTTGGCGCAGCTAAAACTTATGATTTAGAAGTTTGGCTACCCGCACAAAATACTTATCGTGAAATTTCATCTGTTTCAAACTGTGAGGCATTCCAAGCACGCCGTTTACAAGCGCGTTTTAGAAATGAGAGTGGTAAACCTGAATTAGTGCATACGCTCAATGGTTCTGGTTTGGCAGTAGGGCGTACTTTGGTGGCGGTGTTGGAGAACTATCAAAATGCAGATGGCAGTGTGACGGTGCCAAAAGTATTAAGACCATACATGAACGGTTTGGAAAAGCTGACAATTTCTAAATAAAGTTAATCAGCCTGCGCAATTTTAAATGTATTGCTGTTAGGCGTATGACTAGGTTGGTAGCGCTCTAAGATGCGCTGATAGCTACGGATAGATTCAACAAAAATTACGGGTGCGCCACCACTGGCGTAGCCGTATTTGAGTGTGGTGTAGTATTCAGGGTCGTTTAACATGACCAGTGTTTTTTTAATATCCGCCCAACGGTCTGGGTTCAAATTCAAACGTTTTGCCAGCACTCTAGCATCCTCAACATGGGCATAGCCAATGTTATAGGCTGCTAGTGCCATGTAGGTGCGATCAGGCTCTGGAATGCGATCTGGTACCGTTTCTATCATCTTCACAATATATTTGGCACCTGCAGGCACACTTTGTTTTGGATCGAGCCTGTCAGTCACCCCCATTAAATCAGCGGTACTTTCAGTGAGCATCATTAAACCGCGCACGCCCGTAGGTGAGGTATTAAATGTATTCCAATGCGACTCGCGATAGCTCACCGCGGCTAGTAAACGCCAATCAATCCCGGTGGTTTCTTGGGCTTGTTTAAACAAGTGTTGGTATTTAGGCAGCAAGCTATTTGATAG
>JAYTRW010000008.1:0-7697 GCA_043745985.1 Methylotenera sp. | reverse complement strand
TGCCGTGATTGAAGGCTTAGGTAGCGCTAATGATGACGTGCAAGATATTGATAGCGAAGGCCGCTATTTAGAATGTCAGTTTGGTAATTTAAGCGTAATTTCACTGTATTTACCAAGCGGCTCAAGCGGGGAGGAGCGCCAAGCCTTCAAATTTAGCGTCATGACGCGCTTTATGTTGCACATGCAAGCGCTCATAAGCAGCGGTCGTGAAATCATTATTTGCGGCGATTGGAATATTGCGCACAAAGAAGCCGACCTTAAAAATTACAAAGGTAACAAGAAAAACTCAGGATTTTTGCCAGAAGAACGCGCATGGCTAACCACATTATTTGATGAGGTGGGCTGGGTAGATGTTTACCGAACCTTGCACCCTAATACTACAGACGAAAGCTATACATGGTGGAGCAACCGCGGGCAGGCATGGGCGAAAAACGTAGGTTGGCGTATTGATTACCAAATTGCTACGCCAACAACAGCGGCAAAAGCGGCTTCAACCAGTGTTTATAAAGCTGCGCGCTTTAGCGACCATGCGCCTTTAATTATTGAATATTCGGACTAGAATATTTATTTATAATTTTTTGTAAGGTTTTAGAATTAACTCCGACCAATATTTGTGTGGCGCATGATGCATCTAAATTATGCAATCTCACGTAATTAAATACGCTACGTTTCTAATTGATTTTGTTAGGCTTCAATAAATTCAGAAGCCTAGAAAACTTGAGATGGAAGCTCTTTATCATCAATTTGGAAGGAATCATCATGTCTATTGAAACATCTAAAACTCGCCGCGGTGCACTATTGGCGATTGGTGCCGCGGCACTTATCTTAGCAGGCTGTGCAGCAACAGCTGCAGGTACTAATACAGCAGCCAATAGCACAGTGGGCGCATGTGTAGGCGTAAACTCATGTAAAGGCACTAGCGATTGTAAAACTGCGGGCAATGCATGCAAAGGGCATAATTCTTGTAAAACTGCAGCAAATGCTTGTAAAGGCCAAGGCTCATGCAAAACTGCTGCAAACGCATGTAAGGGTCAAAACGCTTGTAAAGGTCAGGGTCACTTAGCTTTAACCGGCGCTGATTGTGATGCTAAAGGCGGTCATTTAGTTTAGTAGTCGAGCTGAGCATGGTGATGGTGGCATGCTCAGCTCAATTTGCTATTTATAAATTACGGCACTATTTGAGATCAATATGCATAACAATTTACCCGCTTTAGGTTTTGGTCTCGGCTTACGAACGGAGCACTACAACACCATTTTAGACACCAAGCCGCAGGTGGATTGGTTTGAAGCGCTCTCTGAAAATTACATGATACCTGGCGGTTTGCCACTTAATTTTTTAGACCGTATACGCGCAGATTATCCAGTGATGATGCATGGGGTATCTCTATCAATTGGCTCTACAGAGCCATTCGACCAAACGTATTTAAAAGATTTAAAAAAACTAGCCGATAGAATTCAGCCCGCATGGATTTCTGATCACCTATGCTGGACGGGCGTACATGGCCAAAACATTCACGACTTATTGCCATTGCCTTACACCGAAGAAACCGCCAAGCACGTAGCTGATCGCGTGAGTACTGTGCAAGACTATCTCGGCCGCCAAATTTTGCTAGAGAACGTCTCCAGCTATGCCAGTTATGTAGATTCCAGCATGAGCGAATGGGAGTTTATCTCGCTTATTTGTGAACAAGCCGATTGCTTACTGCTATTAGATGTCAACAATATTTATGTTAGCAGCTACAACCATCAGTTTGACGCAAAAGCATTTATTGACGGCATTCCTCAACATAGAGTCCAGCAAATACATTTGGCTGGACATCAAAATAATGGCGATTATATTATCGACACCCATGATGCACCCGTCATAGACCCCGTATGGGATTTGTATGGCTACGCAATTTCTAAAATTGGAGACGTTTCTACCATGATAGAGCGTGATGACAACATTCCCGAATTAGATGTGCTGGTGCAAGAGCTGCAAGTCGCACGCGACCTATCAGCCAACGTACTTAGAGCAGCAGCATGACCCAATTAGCCAAACTTCAAGCTGATTTTCAGGCCTATTTATTAGATGATGCTAAAAGATCAAGCTTTATAAACGCGGTGATTGACGACAAAAAAGTAGGCGCGAAAAAGCGCCTTAGTATTTACCACGATGCCTATCGACTTCGCATTATAGAAGCGCTCGCAACTGCTTACCCTCAGCTAAAAGCCTTGTTAGGTGACGTGTTGTTTAATAAGGTTGCTCGTGAATATATTACTGCTTACCCTTCTACTTATAGAAACTTACGTTGGTACGGTATTGAGATGCGTGAGCACTTACTCACTACACTAGCGCAACACCCAGTCTCCGCTGAGATGGCGGACTTTGAATGGGCGCTATCACTTGCTTTTGATGCAGAAAATGTGCCGGAATTAAGCCTGCAAGACCTTTCCGCCATTCCGCCAGAAAACTGGGATGCACTAAGTTTTAGATTTCAACCCGCTATCAAAATAGTCCGCACCCGTTGGAACACAATATCGATTTGGCAAGCGCTTGAAGCAGAGAAAAAGCCACCAAAGCCAGTGCAAGAAAACACTTATCAATCATGGCTTATTTGGCGAAAAAATTTCAACTCACAATTTAGGCTGATAACAGAAATGGAAGTCATCGCCTTAAATATGGCGGTGATGGGGGCAACTTTTGGAGAAATTTGCGCTAGCTTGGAAGTTGAAATGGATGAGGAGCAAGCCATTGCAACTGCGGCACAATATCTAGCTGGCTGGTTAGAAAATGGGTTGATTTGTAAGGTCACCTTAATTAAGTTCGAACCATAGTGAAACGCTCAATTTCACCTTTTCGCCTCTAGGCGATTCACGCTTTTTTACTGGCTCCAATAGCCGCTTGCCGAAACTCCCTTGGAGCTGTGTTGCACGGGTGCAGTAGCAGTGGATTTAAGGTCAAAGGCGGTGAAGTTTCACTGTTGGTTGGTGTGTAATAAGCCTCACTATTTTTTGTAACTAACTTGACTAAATACCAACAACCCTCCAGCAACAATCACTACCATACCAACCAATCCTAAAAAATCTGGCAATTGATTGAAAAAAACATAGCCGATTAAGCCTGCAAATAATAGCTGCGTGTATGAAAAAGGCGCAAGTGTGGAAGGTTTTGCATATTGGTAAGCTTTGGTCATCCAAAGGTGGCTGACGAGCGCGGATACGCCTAATATCACCATCAACAATGCAAAGTGTAGTGAGGGTGTTTTCCAGAAAAAAGGCAGGAACAAACTTGTGACCGAGGTACTAATTAGTCCGCTGATAAAGTTTGTGGTGCTTGAGCTGTCAGTATGGTTAAGTTTGTGTGTAATGATTTGATACACGCTGAATGAGATTGCAGCACCTAATGCCAGCAAAGCGACCGGGTGAAACATACTTCCGCCAGGGCGCACGATGAATAAAACGCCGATAAACCCGATTGCCACAGCAATCCACTGTATAGGTGCAATACGTTCACCTAAAAACGGTACCGAAAATGCCGTGATTATTAATGGGCTAAGGTAAATAATCGCGGTACCTTCAGCTAGTGGAATAAAATGTAATGCGCTGATGAGCATTAAGTTGGTATTTACCATGCACAGGCCGCGAATAATCTGTAGCTTAGGATTTTGAGTGGAGATTAATGTCTTTAATGATGGTGGCCTTAATGCGACTAACATCAGTGAAACATGCACAACATATCTCACCCATAGCACCATGACGACAGGGTAAAAGTTGGTGAGGTACTTAGAGAGTGCATCGCTACTTGCAAAGAGAAGCACGGCGGCATAGATGAATAAAATGCCTTTTTGGGGGTGCTCGGTATTCACGTAACGCTCCCATATTAAGGATATAGCCATATTTTATCTTAAATTAGTATCAATTTTTACTCTTGTAAAATTTTGGTGAGCTAATTTATTACTCTAAATTTAGCTACAAAATGGCAACTGCAAGCTTTGCAAAATCTCACCATTTTTTGAGTTTTGCATAAATATCACAGCGCCTGCTTGTCTGCCTTTCCACTCAGGTTTTAAAGTGAAGTTTTTTGCAAACTCATTTTTGTTGTTCAGTTGATAAGCGCCTAATAAATCGCGCACCACATAATCATGCTTTAGCTCGCGACCGTTGTTTTCACCTGCATTCACTTGGCTGACTAATTTGTTTTCATAGATTGCCACAAAAATATCAGCATTGTTAATGTCTGCGGGGTTAACCGCCTGCGCAGTGGCTTTGAGTGTAATTTCACCGTTCGTCTGTGTAATTACATCTAGACTTAAATTGGCACGCGAGGCTAGTTTTTGGCTAACAGAAACTGCTTGGTTTAAACGCGAGGTATCTGCGCCTTTCATGTCACGTCCGCTCAATACAAATTGCGGCGTATAGACAAAACCAGCGCCTGCAAACGCGGCAGTTCTACGTTGACGATCGGAGTATTCTGCTTTGGAGAATCTATCTTTCCAGCCTATGTAATCCCAATAATCTACGTGAAAAGCGAGCGGAATGATTTTTTTAGTGTCTGGTTTTAAGTCGCTTAACCATTTATCTGCGGGTGGACAACTGCTGCAACCTTCAGAGGTATATAGCTCGAGTAAGGGTACAGTCGCTGTGCCGCTTTTGGCGCTACATTCTGCCGCGATTGCTGGCTGGCAGACAAGGTTAACTAAGCTTATAGTGAATGCTGCTTTGGTGATAAGGCGCATGGTCAAACTCCTTTTTTGTGATGACTAGAAGTTGGTCGGAGTTATCGCAGAAAACTTACAAAAATTTACCAGTTCTTCATTTTGTATCAAGCACGGAATGAAGAGCTAATCATTTGCTTTATACGTATACCAGGGCGCTACTTTTAACAAAAGCACCATGCCCGGAATAGCTAAGCATGTACAAACATAAAAGAAATTCTCCCATCCTAAATTTTCTACCATGCCACCTGTCAGCGCGTTAAACACTGAGCGCGGTACGGCGGATAAGCTGGTAAATAAAGCGAGTTGAGTGGCGGTGTAAATGGGGTTGGTTTCGCGCGCCATATAGGCCACATAGGCGGCGGTGCCTAAGCCTACGCCAAAGGCTTCTGCACCAATCACAATGGCTAGCATGCTGCGTTCAGCTGCGCCAATTACATCAAAAGGCCCTGCGTGTGCTAGCCAAGCAAAGCCTAAAATAGTCACAGCTTGTGCAAAACCAAACACCCACAAGGCGCGATTTACGCCTAGCTTTAACATCCACAAACCGCCCACAAAAGCACCTGCAATTTGTAAGACCAATCCGCTACCTTTAGCAATGGCGCCAATGTCACTTTTGCTAAAGTGCATGTCTAAATAAAACGGCGTAGCGAGCGCGGTTGCCATGCTATCGCCAAGTTTATAAAGCAAAATAAACACCAAAATTAATAATGCGCTTTGCCAGCCTTGGCGCGAAATAAATTCATGAAAAGGCTCAACCACTGAGGCGTACAGTGTTTTTGGCGCAGCAAACTTGTTAGATTCTTTGATAACCAAAGTCATGATAATGCCGGGCAACATAAACAGTGCAACTATCCAAAATACGGATGACCAAGGCAAATGGTCAGCTAAAATCAGCCCAAGTGAACCTGGCACCAAACCTGCAATGCGGTAAGCGTTCACATGGATGCTATTACCAAGCCCTAACTCATGGTTGCTTAAAATTTCACGCCTAAAAGCATCAATCACAATGTCTTGGCTGGCGGAGAAAAACGCAATCAGCGTTGAAATAACCGCAATAGTAGTGATGTTGAGCTTTGGCTCATAAAAACCATAAGCCACCATGCTGAAAAACAGCGCCACTTGTGTGATAAGCATCCAGCTGCGTCTGCGACCAAGCGGTGCAATGAGGTTGTAACGATCCATTAGCGGCGCCCAGACAAACTTCCATGAGTATGGCAGTTGTATAAACGCAAATGCGGCAATGGTTTTGAGATTCATGCCTTCAGAACGTAACCATGCAGGCAGTAGTTGCAAAAGCAAATATAAAGGCAAGCCAGAGGTAAAGCCCAAGAACACACAGGCCAACATTCTTTTAGTAAAAATCGATTGCCAGATGCTCGGTTGGGCGGCGTTTTGCTGCACTATTAATTGACCTTAAAGTAATTAGCTTTCAAGCGATAAATAGCCAAATTGCCTAAGAAGTTAGGCATCAAATCTATTTGATTGCCGTCAGTAATCACTTTGCGCTCTAGTACTGAAATTTTGTGATTTTTACAAAATTGGTCAAAATCGTTAATTGTGCAAAGGTGTACGTTAGGCGTATCAAACCATTGATACGGCAGAATTTTAGACACAGGCATATTGCCCGAGAGAATTTGTATGCGGTTGCGCCAATAGCCAAAGTTAGGAAAAGTGACAATCACTTCACGACCAACGCGCAACATCTCAAGCACAATTCGTTCTGTATTGTGCATGGCTTGCAGTGTTTGCGACAGAATTACTGTATCAAATGATTGGCACTCAAAGCCAGATAAACCGTCCTCTAAGTCCATTTGAATAACATTGACGCCGTTATTCATACATGCCAACCAATTGGCATCATCTTTTTCGACGCCGTAGCCTTTTACTTCTAAGCCGCTACGTAAAAATTGTAATAATGCCCCATCGCCACAGCCTAAATCGAGTACTTTTGAGCCAAATTTCACCCAGCCAGAGATGATCGCAAAGTCTTGTCTGAATTCTTGCGCTAAATTTGTAATATTTACATTATTTTGCATGGTGAGTACCAACTTCAATACTATTTAAATAGGCGCGCAAAATGTTGTGGTAATGCGCATCTGGCATTAAGAATGCATCATGGCCATGCGCAGCGGTAACTTCTGCATAACTTACCGTACGTTCATTGTCGAGCAGCGCTTTTACAATTTCGCGTGAGCGCGTAGGTGAAAAGCGCCAATCACTGGTAAAAGAAACCACTAAAAATTTTGCAGTGACGTTGTTTAAAGCAGTGCTTAAATCACCATCGAAATTGAGTGCAGGGTCGTAATAATCTAAAGCTCGCGTCATGCGCAGGTAGGTGTTGGCATCAAACTCACCTGCGAATTTATCACCCTGATAGCGTAAGTACGATTCCATTTCAAACTCAGCATCAAAACTGTATTTAATGTCGCCTTTAAGCTTGCGCCCAAACTTGGCGCCCATCGCATCGTCGCTTAAATAGGTAATATGGCCTAGCATGCGCGCGATGCGTAAGCCGCGGCGTGGCAATACATTGTGTGCATAATAATCACCTCCATGAAATTCGGGGTCGGTGATAATGGCTTGGCGAGCTACTTCGTTAAATGCTATGTTTTGTGCGGTGAGGTTAGGCGCAGAGGCAATGACCAAAGCATGGCGTACACGCTCTGGGTAAGCAATGGTCCATTGCAGGGCTTGCATACCACCAAGGCTACCGCCAATGACTGCAGCTAATTGCTCAATACCTAAATAATCCGCTAATAACGCTTGAGACTTAACCCAATCTTCAACGGTCACGATAGGGAATTGTGAACCCCATGGTTGATTGGTATCAGGGTTGACGCTGACTGGCCCAGTACTGCCGTGGCAGCCACCGAGGTTGTTGAGTCCAATGACGAAGAATTTATTCGTGTCTAAGGGTTTGTTAGGCCCGACTAAATTGTCCCACCAGCCTGCATATTTATCATTTTCAGAATATTTTCCAGCTACGTGATGCGTGCC
>JAYTRW010000007.1:0-2444 GCA_043745985.1 Methylotenera sp. | reverse complement strand
AGCAAATTCTAAACATCAATTAGAGTGTACTTTAGGTATTCTCGTGACTCACTCATGGTCTAGCAGGCTGTAATAGTTAGAGGGTTCTAACACAGTGGGAATTGGCTCTGCTTCTAAGTTGGTGTGGTCTTTACTGTAATGCAAGCCGCGACTTTCTTTGCGGGAAATAGCGCTTTCAACAATGAGTTCAGCCACTTGCAATAAGTTACGCAGTTCGATCAAGTCGTTACTGATTTTGAAGTTGCTATAGAACTCATACACTTCATCACGCAGCATGTGAATACGATGCAGGGCGCGGCTTAGACGTTTATCAGTGCGTACAATGCCCACGTAGTTCCACATAAAGCGGCGTAGCTCGTCCCAAGTGTGTGTAATCAGCACTTCTTCGTCCGCATCGGTCACGCGACTTTCATCCCAATAAGGTAATGGTGGCGAAGGTTTTGTTGGCTGGCTGAGAATATCTTTTGCTGCCATCTGACCGAATACCAAGCATTCAAGTAATGAATTGCTGGCAAGGCGATTAGCACCATGTAAGCCTGTGCAAGCGGTTTCACCCACAGCGTATAAGTTTGCAATATCTGTACGACCTTTATCGTCTGTCATGACGCCGCCACAGGTGTAATGTGCTGCTGGTACCACTGGAATGGGCGTTTTACTGATGTCGATACCGAATTCTAAACAGCGTTGGTAGATATTGGGAAAATGTTCTTTGATGAACGATAAAGGCTTATCGGTAATGTCTAAATAGACACAATCTAAACCACGCTTTTTCATTTCAAAGTCAATGGCACGTGCAACTGCATCACGTGGCGCGAGTTCTAGGCGTTCATCGTGGTCAAACATGAATCGCGTACCATCGGCTAATTTCAATAATCCGCCTTCTCCGCGAACTGCCTCGCTAATCAAAAATGACTTTGCATGAGGGTGGAATAAGCAAGTTGGATGAAATTGTATAAACTCCATATTCGCTACACGACAGCCGGCGCGCCAAGCCATGGCAATGCCATCACCAGTACTGATGTCTGGATTCGTGGTGTAAAGATATACCTTACCTGCGCCACCTGTGGCTAAAATCGTGTTCTGCGCGGCAATGGTGAGTACTTTGCCTGTGCTTTTATCTAGCACGTAAGCGCCTAAGCAGGTGTTGTCATCAGTGGGCTCAATTTTTGAGCTGTCCGCTTTATTTTGATTGATTTTGCTGGTGGTAATCAAATCAACCGCAATGTGATATTCCATTAAAGTGATGTTCGGATGTTGCTTCACTTTATCTGAAAGCGTCATTTGTACCGCATGCCCAGTCGTATCTGCCGCATGAATAATACGGCGGTGGCTATGTCCACCTTCACGCGTTAAATGATAGCCCGAGTTGTCATGCTCACGTGTAAAGCCTACTCCTTGTTCAATCAGCCATTCAACAGACTCTTTAGCATGTTCTGTGACCATTCTTGTGACTGCTTCGTCACACAAGCCGCCGCCTGCAACCAACGTATCACGCACGTGATTTTCTATTGAATCTTCATCATTAAGCACTGCAGCAATGCCGCCTTGAGCCCAATCGCTGGCGGTATCGTTAATGCTACGTTTGCTTACTAGGCAGACATTCTTAGTTTCTGCGGTTCGCAATGCTAAAGTTAAGCCCGCAAGGCCGCTGCCAATAATAAGTACATCAAATTGCTGCATAGTATTTTTAGTATGAATTTTGAGTAAATGAAATGCCGTTTTGAAACAAACTCTGGAACTAATGAGAGTGTATCGCTGTCTTTAAAATAGGCAATAGATAAGCTCAAATAAACGTAGTAAAGCAGTAGTAAACAATTAAATTGTAGTTTTGTGTCGTTGCTGAGAGGAAACTTAATGATGCGTATTGGTAATATAGTCGAATTTACTCAGCTAAACTTAATACAAAGTTTAGTGCAACCCGCTGTGCAAGGTTATACTGCGCAAAGTGAAAAGAGTGTGAGTGCGAAAAACACAAATGAGCTTGCAACTAAGCAAAATAATCCTAAAGGAAACCTAAGCGTAGTGGCCGTTAATCCAACATCTGGGAATCGCGAAATTGACCATGAGCTGGTGCTGCGTGCCCAGCGCGGTGATAAGCGCGCGTTTGGTATGTTGGTTGATAAATATCAGCGTAAGTTAGCGCGTCTTTTATCTCGCATGGTGCGTGATCAATCTGAAATTGAAGACATCGTACAAGATACCTTTATTAAAGCTTATCGTGCATTACCAAACTTCCGTGGTGATAGTGCTTTTTATACTTGGCTATATCGAATTGGCATTAATACCGCAAAAAATTACTTAGTTTCTATGGGGCGTAGGCCAACAGTCAGCACAGGTGTAGAAATTGAAGATGCGGAAAATTTCGAAGATGGCGATGAGTTGCGCACAATGGAGACACCGGAGTCATCCATGATGACTAAGCAAATTGCACAAACCGTAAATGA
>JAYTRW010000006.1:0-2447 GCA_043745985.1 Methylotenera sp. | reverse complement strand
CAGCGTTTGCGAGCCGCTCGGCCGTGGCTTTACCTATGCCTGATGAGGCGCCTGTCACTAATGCAATTTTATTTTTCATCTTATATTTCCTTTTCATCCATATTGAGTGCTAATTTTTAAAGTAGACGTCTTTTATATTGTTGCCATCATATAAAAACCTAAATCAGGCTTTTAACCCATGATTTAATTAAGTTAATTTATTAAATTACATTCATCATATTATAATAAATAACTAGATGCAGGTATTTATATGATAGTTGTAATATAATAAGGTTAATCATTAGTAATCAGTATCAACGATAGGAAAATTTATGCGCTACGACAATGAGCACAAACAGCGTACTCATCAAAAGTTAATAGAAGAGGCCTCAATCGCAATTAGTGAGCATGGGCCAGAAAATATAAGCGTTGCAGCGCTTATGGCTAAAGTGGGCTTAACGCATGGTGGTTTCTATGCGCACTTTAAATCTAAAGATGACCTTGTTGCAGAAGCCATCACATTTATACTTGAGCAGCGCGTAGAAGCTTTTGACAAAAGTTTGAATGGCGCAGATCTTTCTACAGCACTTGAAAATTATATTGACTCATATTTAAGTCCTAAGCACCGTGATATGCGAGACAAAGGATGTGCAATAGTTGCGCTTAATGGCGATGTCGCACGCATGTCAAACGATACCAAAGCACGTTTTGAGTTAGGTATACAGCGCACAGTCAATATCCTATCTGACATTTTAATTAAGTTAAACAAGCCAAATCCCGAGGAGCTTGCCGCTTCAGTATTTGCTGAAATGGTCGGCGCGCTTGCCATTTCACGTACCATGTATAACTCAGAATTAGCCGTATGGTTATTAAATAATACGCGCTCTAATGTCAGAAAAAGACTTGGTCTATAAGACTATGCTTTCAGAAGTAAGGCTGAGTAAGTTTAATGCCTAACTCATTACGTAACGATCTGATAATCTGCAATGAAAAGCACTAAAAAGTCCTAAATTAATAATCTAGGACTTTTTAGTTACGCAATAGTTGTTACTATTTTTTGAGAAGTTACGTATTCATTCTCGAGAAATATTGATTCAATTTTAGCTAGCAAAGTTAGCTGCTGCAAAATCCCAGTTTGCTAATGAAGCTAAGAACACTTCAACGAACTTAGCGCGTGCGTTGCGATAGTCGATGTAATAAGCATGTTCCCAAACGTCAATAGTTAACAATGCTTTGTCGCCAGTCGTCAGTGGTGTGCCCGCTGCGCCCATGTTAACGATGTCTACTGAACCGTCTGCTTTTTTAACTAACCATGTCCAACCTGATCCAAAGTTACCAACCGCTGAAGCTTGGAAGGCTTTTTTGAAGTCATCAAAAGAACCCCATTTTGCATTGATAGCGTCAGCCAAAGCACCTGTAGGAGCGCCGCCGCCGTTCGGCTTCATGCTGTTCCAAAAGAACGTGTGGTTCCAAATTTGTGCTGAGTTGTTGTAAACGCCACCTGAAGATTTTTTGATGATTTCTTCTAAACTTGCATTTTCAAACTCTGTACCTTTGATTAGGTTATTCAGGTTTGTTACATAAGTTTGGTGGTGTTTGCCATAGTGAAACTCTAAAGTTTCTTCCGAAATGTGCGGAACTAAAGCTGTTTTTGCGTATGGTAGTGCTGGTAAAGTATGTTCCATGTGAAAAGCTCCTTTGTATTATAAATATCTATATTATAAAATTCTTTTGTATTACTATTTTGCCATATTTATCTCGCAACGTTGCGAGGTAAATGAGTCAGAAATTCTTAAAGTGCGGTACTGTAAATTCAATCTTCGTTGATTCTGTACGGTGAGGGTAAGAAGTTTTCCTTACGTAATTATGTAAAGTTAAGATTTCTTTTTCGCTCTTGGGTGTGCTACATCGTATATGGAGGCTAAATGCTGAAAATCAAGATGCGTATAGATCTGCGTGGTGCTGATGTTTGCATGACCTAACATTTCTTGCACAGCGCGTAAATCTTGGCTAGATTGCAGCACATGGCTTGCAAAGCTGTGGCGTAGCATATGCGGATGCATGCTGATATTGAGGTTTTGTTTGGTCGACCATTCTTTTACGCGATATTGCACAGCGCGAGGTGTGATGCGTTTACCTTGTTGCGTGACAAAAAGCGCATTGGGATTGGACTCTGCAATTTTAATTAGTGCGCGGCTTTGTAGCCAAGTTTGAATGGCACTCACGGCGTGGCTACCCATAGGTACAATGCGGGTTTTGTTGCCTTTACCTGTGACGGTGACGGTGCCTTCTGAAAAATCTAACATACCTATCTCTAAGTTTACCAGCTCAGCCAAACGTAAACCTGATGAATAAAACAACTCTAGAATGGCGTGATCTCGCCGCTCTAGCAGGCTATCACCTTTAATGTCTACAAACTTAACAGCCTGATCTGTAGAAAGCGCTTCTGGCAAAGTTTTGGCTGATTT
>JAYTRW010000005.1:0-2449 GCA_043745985.1 Methylotenera sp. | reverse complement strand
TAAGTGATGAAGCCAGAGCCTACGTTTCAAGCTTTATTAGCGATTGTAAAAAACGCGGTGTTCGCTGTGTGCGCATTGTGCATGGTAAAGGCTTAGGCTCTCGTAATCGTGAACCCGTGCTTAAAAATAAGCTTAGAGGTTGGCTCATGCAAAAAGATGAAGTGATTGCATATGCCGAAGCTAAAAAACAAGACGGCGGAAGCGGCGCTGTGATTGTGCTGTTAAAAACTTGATGAAAATTAAAAACTCTCCTATCAGTACAAGCTTTGTAACAACAAGAATGAAATATTCTCAAGCCTGTCATTCCCGAGAAATCGGGAATCCATGTTAGGTTTTAAAACCAAAGTCAAAATGGATTCCCGCGTGTGCGGGAATGACGAGCTAAAAAAATTTAACGGATAAAAACTTCATCACTAAATTAATTAATACCCTTAAAACTGATGACTAACGAAAATAACAATCCAGACGACGAAGTCATGTGCACATGTAGCGGCACAACGCGCGCAAAAATCAAAAAACTATTTAATGAAGGCATGGATATGGAAGCTATTTCCAACTGGTCTGGCGCGCTTTCAGGCTGTGGTGGCTGTGAATGGGATGTTGAACAGTATTTGAAAGAGTTAGCTGAACAACAAAAACAATAAAATCACACTTTTAGAAATGAATTGCGCCCGTCATTGCTATTTATTATAGTACGGATAGACCAACACTTAACCATCGGATTTAAAAAGAAAAATAACATGTCAAAATCAATATTCACAATATTATTGTACGGACGCATGCGTCCATATAATAACTGTTAGATTTTACTATGAGCAATGACCAGAACCCACTTGAAGAGTGGAACCGATTGGAAAGAGAGAATACCGAGAATGCTATGGTATCTTCTATGTTTCGTGCGGGCGTAAAAACCAGTTCAGCTATTGATGAATTTTCAACCTGGCTTTTAGTCGGGTCAGCCGCTATCGGCGCTTTTCTAATTGGCAATGCAGATAAATTTATACCCATAATATGCAAAACTGGCTTCGTAGTCTGTGGCTCCCTCCTGTGTGTATCTTGTTTATTCGGCCTTATTTCAAAAATATATGGGATTCTATGTAGAGTCGAATTAGATACAAGTGATGCTGTTACAGAAACATTTCATCAGCACCTCCAAAAATACTCAGAAATAGAAGGTGAAATACAAGAAACCGCAAAAATATCAGGCATCACCATTGAAACAGGAATAAGGATAGAGAGAATAATGTCTGAATTTATGCGACCGATGCCATCTTTGATAAAGTGGATGATTAAAAGGCAGCTACAGAAGAGCCAGGGTGATCCGCAAGCGGGATATTTTCAGTTGGTACAGCGTTTTAATAAACAAGGGTTGTGCGCTTTACTTCAAGCGTTATCATTCTTAGCGTTTATGGCATCAGGTGTGTTTTATGCGGCCCAAATCTAACAACTCATTCAACCAGACCGTTTTATACGCCGCGCAGCTTCGCTCTGCTCTGTATAAAACGGCCAGTTAATTTAAACGTTACAATCCCAACTCACTCAAATTCGCATGCACATCGGGTCTGCGACCTAATGGCCAGTGAAATTTACGTTCAGCTTCGTTAATGGCTAAGTCATTAATGCTTGCATAACGTAGTTCCATTAAACCATTAGCATCAAACTGCCAATTTTCATTGCCGTATGAACGAAACCAATTGCCAGCATCATCGTGCCATTCGTAAGCAAAGCGCACGGCGATGCGATTGCCATCGAACGCCCATAGCTCTTTGATTAATCGGTATTCATGCTCTTTTGCCCATTTTTTGGTTAAAAATTCGACTATTTCAGCACGTCCTTTTGGAAACTCAGCACGATTGCGCCATTGCGAATCTGCGGTATAGACCAGTGAGACACGTTGAGGGTCGCGGCTATTCCAGCCATCTTCGGCCATACGGACTTTTTGAATAGCAGTTTCACGAGTGAATGGTGGAACTGGTGGACGAGCTTCTATTTCTGTTGTCATTATGATTTCCCTTTCGTTATTAATACGTCTTCCCCATTGAGGGGGAAAGTTGGGATGGAGGTTGAGTAGCTCATACATCATTGCAACTTAAAGCTTGTCTCTTAAAGCTTACCCCCACCCTAGCCCTCCCCCTTAAATGGGGAGGAAATCAATTACGGATTTTTAATCTTCTGCTAGAAAGCCACCGCTTTGGCGCATCCATAAGCTTGCATAGAGGCCGCCTTGTTTTAGCAGAGCTTGATGATTACCCTCTTCTACTATTTTGCCTTCATCTAGCACAATCAGCCTATCCATCGCTGCAATGGTGGATAAACGATGTGCAATGGCAACTACGGTTTTACCTTGCATTAAGTTATAAAGGCTGGCTTGAATCGCCTGTTCAACCTCTGAATCCAATGCGCTGGTGGCTTCATCTAACAATAAAATCGGCGCATCTTTTAACATGAC
>JAYTRW010000004.1:0-2467 GCA_043745985.1 Methylotenera sp. | reverse complement strand
GGATTGAGATAAACATGATTGGAATTCTAATAATCGCGCATGGAAGTTTAGGTGAAAGCCTTAAAGAATGCGCCAAACACGTCATTGGTAATGAACCTAGGCAATTAGCTTTTTTAGCCGTGAATAACTCTGACGACCCAAGTGAATTGCTGCCAAAAGCGCAAGCATTGGTCACAGAACTGAATCATGGTGATGGTGTTTTAGTGCTTTCAGACATGTATGGCGCAACGCCTTGCAATATCGTCAGTAAACTACTCGTACCAGGTGTAGTTGAAGGCGTAGCAGGCGTCAATATGCCAATGATAGTACGCACCATGACTTATCGGCATGAATCGCTAATGGCATTGGTAGAAAAAGCCGTCAGCGGTGGGCGCGAAGGCGTTGTGCATTTTGATAGAGAGCGTTGTGACAGGTTTGTATCATCGTAAGCACTGAATCATAAAACGACCTTACAATAACAATAAAGAATAATATAACTGGGCTTATAAAGCATGATTAGCACTGAAGTAGAGATTATCAATAAATTAGGGCTGCACGCACGTGCCTCAACCAAACTGACGCAAACCGCGAGTAAGTTTGCTTCCGAAATCTGGATAACGCGCAATGGTCGCCGTGTTAATGCAAAAAGTATTATGGGCGTGATGATGCTAGCCGCTGCCAAAGGTTCTTTTGTCACAATAGAAGCCAATGGTACCGATGAAAAAGAATCAATTGATGGTCTGACAGCCTTGATTGCGGACTATTTTGGCGAAGGTGATTAATTTTCATGGGAGTGCTTAGAGTGATTTCTCACGAGGTAAAAGTAGTGACTTCCCACAGTGTAAACGAAGCAATTTCTCGCGAGGTAGATAACATTGACTAGCTTTAGCATTCATGGCGTAGGCGTCTCTAGCGGCATTGCGATTGGGCAAGCACATCTTATCTCTAACGCACTATTAGAGGTGGTACATTATCAACTGCCTAAACATCTAATCGGCGAAGAAGTTAAGCGTTTTACCGATGCAATAGAAACCGTTAAAGCGGATTTAGAAGCCATTAACGGAAGTTTGCGTAAAAATGCGCCTGCTGAAATAAGTGCTTTCATCGGCACGCATTTAATGATGTTGGCAGATAAATCTTTATCTGAAGCGCCAATAAAAATTATCGAAAACGAGCGATGTAATGCTGAGTGGGCAATCAAGCTGCAAATGGATGACATTGTTGAGCAATTTGAGCAAATTGAAGATGAGTATCTGCGCGAACGCAAACAAGATGTTATTCAAGTGGTTGAACGTGTCATTAAAGTGCTGCTTGGGCATCCCAGCCAATTAAGTACAGAGCAGAAAAACAGCGCAGCGAGTCAGGAACATAAGCTCATTTTAGTCGCGCATGACATTTCACCCGCTGATGCGATTCAATTCAAACAACACGAATTTGCTGCTTTTATTACCGACGTTGGCGGCGTGACCTCGCACACAGCAATTTTAGCGCGCAGCCTGAACATACCCTCTATTGTCGCGCTACAAAAAGCTCACGATCTGATTCGAGATGGCGAGTTGATTATTGTAGATGGTAAACAAGGCGTGGTGATTGTTAATCCCGATGCCAGCATCTTAACTGAATACAAGCTACGCCAAGAACAGTGGGAGTTGGAGCAACAAAAACTTCAACGCATCAAATCGACCAAAGCGGTTACCTTAGATGGCGTGAATATTGATTTATTTGCCAACATTGAAGTGCCAGATGATGTGGTAGCAGTCGCGGCATCAGGCGCTACTGGCATAGGTTTATACCGTACCGAATTCTTATTTATGAATCGGCGCGAAATGCCCGATGAAGAAGAGCAGTTCATTGCATACAAATCGGTAGCCGAAGCCATGAAAGGCGCAACTGTCATTATTCGCACTTTGGATTTAGGTGCAGATAAACAAATGAACCCCGATACGATAGTCACGTGTGCTAACCCAGCATTGGGCTTACGTGCCATTCGCTATTGCTTATCGGAACCGCAGATTTTTCATACGCAATTGCGCGCTTTATTGCGTGCCTCGCATTTTGGCAATATCAAAATATTAGTGCCTATGCTATGTACATTATCTGAGCTGCGCCAAACTAAACTATTGTTGGAACGCGCTAAAATCAGCCTGCGGAAACAAAGCATTCTGTTCAATGAAAATATTGCATTAGGCGGCATGATAGAAATTCCCGCTGCTGCGATTAATGCTGAAGCTTTTGCCAACGAGTTAGACTTTTTGTCTATCGGCACTAACGATTTAATCCAATATACGCTTGCAATCGACCGTACCGATGACGCAGTAGCGCATCTTTATAACCCACTGCATCCGTCGGTATTAAAACTGATCTCGATGACCATTAAAGCGGGTGAAAAGCTAGGTAAATCTGTTTCAGTGTGTGGTGAAATGGCTGGTGATGCAAAGCTCACCAAGCTATTGATTGGCATGGGTTTACGCCAACTTTCCATGCACCC
>JAYTRW010000003.1:0-2484 GCA_043745985.1 Methylotenera sp. | reverse complement strand
CTTGCACGTCTCGGTTGTCGCCCGCATCCACCAAGCACTTACCACCGCCAAGTTGCAGCCATGTACTTTCTAACCAACGGCGCAAAGGCATGCGACCTTGCCCATTGAATGCAGCAGTTAATACGGTATTAACGTGCGCTAAACGTAATTGACCATCGTCACTCAAGCGGCTTAATCTGGGCTTATCCTGCATTAATTGCCAAATGGTCGCACGGTGGTTGTCTCCAGCCAACGCATGCAAATCTGCTAACGTTAGCCCACACCACGGAGCGCGTAATAAATTGAGCCAATGCGTTCTATCGGCACGATGATGTAGCGCGCAGACCAATGATAATGCGTCTTGCACGGTTTGCCGCTCATTCAAGTGTTCAATCTCAACGGCTTGAAATTTGAGCGCTGGGTGGTTACGTCTAATTTCAGAAACCAGCTCTTTTAAGTGACTGCGACTTCTGACTAAAACAGCAATTGTATTGCTCGCGCCGTTCTCTGAGCGAAGTTTGACGATTAAATCCGCCACATAGCTAGCTTCAATCTGCTTAAGGTCAGCTTTTTGGCTATCTTCTTGATCTGTCATTTCTACAATCAACGGATGCAAAGTCACGCCCTCGCCTACCACTGCTGGTCGTGTAGCCGTAAATTTTCGATAACTAATCGCGCCTTGATTGATATTATCGTTAGCTGGGAACACTTGTTTAAATGCGCTGTTAATCCAATCGACCACTGCAGGGTGAGAGCGGTTATTACGGCTTAGCTGCAAACGTGTGAGAGGTAAATGACCAATACCAAAATCGCTTGCTTGCAGAAACAAGCTCACATCAGCTTTACGAAAGCGGTAGATGGATTGCATAGGGTCGCCCACGCAAAATAGCGTACGCCCATCATCAGGCTGCCAGCCTTCAATGAGTTTTTCTATCAAACGCGTTTGCACTGGACTGGTATCTTGAAACTCATCAATCAGCAAATGTGAGATTTTGTAGTCTAGTTTAAGCGCTAAATCAGTCGCACCTTGCTCGTTTTCTAACGCCAGTTGCGCACTTTGAGCAATGGCGACGAAATCCACTTCGCCTACCGCTTGAAAGACTATCCACAAATGCCGCTCAGCCAATATCAGCAACCGAGTGAGCGCTTTAATAATTTCTTGATTCTCGGCAATATTCGCTAAAGCAGGTAAATCGAGTACGCTGGCAATGACCTGGCTATTTTCTAAGCCACTCACTATTTCAAAATACGCTTCTTTATGCGTTTTACCTTCGTCAGTTGCAGGGAAACCTATATTTTTATTGAGGCTTTTACGAAAGGTACGCTCGGTTTTGGTCACCAGAAAATTTGCGAGTGCTTGCCATTCCAATAGACATTCTGCCTCTGCGGTAAGTGGCTGCTGCCATTCGCGTAAAGTCGCAATATCAGCGTCTGCCTCTAAATTGCCAGCAGCATATCTGGCAAGCGGTATGAGCAGACTTTGCACTCTAGCTGTTAATGTATTAAGCACCGCTTGTAAGTTTTCAGCAATTAAGTGTTGTAGCGCAACCGCTGTATTTTGAGAAACCTCTTCAATGTCCTTAGTGTGCAAATCAACTGCATGTGGCAGCCATTGGTCACGCCTTGCTAGCATTTTCGCTAATAATTCAGCGAGCTTTTCACTATTATTATCTAAGTAACTTAATGCAACGGTGACAGTATCGTCAGCTTGAGTTTCATGCGCAATATGGGCTATTGCACGACGAGATGCCTCTATGTAGTGACTATCCGTATCATCACTCACGGCAGGTTGACCACCAAACTTACTCAGCAAAGGCATCTGCCGCGTTAGGCTGCTACACAAGGCATCTATGGTTAAAATGCGTAGTCTGTTTGGCTGGTTAATAATATCCCAAGCTTTGGATTTAGATTGCATGAGTGCGGCATTCGCTAATTCGCGTGTTCTTAATTTATGGGCTGCGGCTTCTATCGTTTGGTTTTGCGCATTTTCTAAACTGAGCAAAATACGGTTACGCATTTCAGCCGCCGCTTTATTGGTAAAGGTCAGCGCGATAATTTCTTCTGGCTCATTCACTGTTGCCAATAGTTTTAAGTAGCGCTGAGTAAGCAACTCAGTTTTACCTGCTCCTGCAGGCGCTTCTACAATAAATGAAGCGAGTTCTAATGCGCGAACACGGTTTGAGGTGTCTATTTCATTTAAGTCTAAAGTACTCGAATCTAAAATATTTGAATTAGGAGGATTTAAGATTGTCATCACGCATCACCATCACTTCTTAATGCCACTTGTTTTAAAGCGATTTGCATATGCTCAAATTGCAATAAACGTTCTGGTAAACGCAATAGCGGTTTAACATCGCAATAAACCAAATCTGCTTCATTGTTCATGGTCACATCCGCGACCCCTGATTTGATTTCTTGTGCGATATTAGTCAAGCTGGTGTACCAATGCTCTAGTAAAGCATCCCAATCTGGAAACTCATAAAACGCTGAACTTTTAGTCACTTT
>JAYTRW010000002.1:0-7845 GCA_043745985.1 Methylotenera sp. | reverse complement strand
CATAAGCTTCAAGCGCCCAAACCTCCATCTCACCGAAGCGCTGGCCACCGAATTGAGCTTTACCGCCCAATGGTTGTTGCGTGACTAATGAGTAAGGGCCTGTTGAACGTGCATGCATTTTGTCATCAACCAAGTGATGTAATTTCAATACGTGCATATAACCAACCGTCACTGGACGTTCAAATGCATCACCTGTGCGACCATCAAACAATGTTACTTGTGTTTTACCTGCATGAAATTGCAACTGTTTAGTACGTGCTGCATTATCAGGATAAGCCAAATCAAGCATCGCTTTAATATCAGATTCTGCTGCACCATCAAACACTGGCGTTGCGAAAGGTACGCCGTTTGTTAAGTTACGTGCAAGCTCTAATATTTCAGTGTCAGTAAACGAATTGATGTCTTCTTTTTTACCTGTACTGTCGTTGTAGATTTGCTCAAGGAACTTGCGAATTTCAGCTACTTTAGCCTCTTCACGCAACATTTCATCAATACGTAAACCTAGACCTTTAGCAGCCCAACCCAAGTGCACCTCTAAAATCTGACCGATGTTCATACGTGAAGGAACGCCTAGTGGGTTCAACACGATGTCCATAGGCGTACCATCCGCCATGTGTGGCATATCTTCAATTGGACAGATTTTTGAGATAACACCCTTGTTACCGTGACGACCAGCCATTTTATCACCAGGCTGAATGCGACGTTTAACAGCTAAATATACTTTAACCATTTTTTGTACGCCAGCTGGTAACTCATCGCCTTGCGTTAACTTACGTTTTTTCTCTTCAAACTTACTGTCAAATCCAACACGCGCTTGAGCCAAGCTGTCTTTCAGCTGCTCTAATTGGCGTGCTACTTCTTCGTCAGTTAAACGAATATCAAACCAGTCATAGCGGCCTACTGAAGCTAAATACTCAGCAGTTAAAACGTCGCCTTTTTTCAGCTTGTTAGGGCCACCAGTGGCAGTTTTGCCTTCAATCAAGCGACGGATACGTCCGAATGCATCGTCTTCAACAATACGCATTTGGTCGGCTAAGTCTTGTTTGTAGTGAGTTAGCTGATCATCGATAATTTGTTGTGCACGTGAATCACGCTCTAAACCTTCACGTGTAAACACTTGTACGTCAATCACTGTACCGCTCATGCCTGATGGCACGCGCAGTGAAGTATCTTTAACGTCAGATGCTTTTTCACCGAAAATAGCGCGTAACAATTTTTCTTCAGGCGTCAGTTGCGTTTCACCTTTTGGTGTCACTTTACCAACCAGAACGTCACCTGCTTCAACATCAGCACCAATATAGATAATACCCACTTCATCTAAACGGCCTAACATACGCTCGCTCAGATTTGAAATATCTTGCGTGATCTCTTCAGCACCCAGTTTTGTATCGCGAGCAACAACAGTCAACTCTTCAATATGAATTGAAGTATAGCGATCATCAGCTACTACGCGCTCTGAAATCAAAATCGAGTCTTCGTAGTTATAACCATTCCAAGGCATAAAGCCTACCAACATGTTTTGACCTAAAGCCAATTCACCCATATCCGTAGAAGCACCATCAGCAATCACATCACCACGCGCCAATTTATCGCCTACACGAACCAATGGACGTTGGTTAATGTTTGTGTTTTGGTTTGACCGCGTATACTTAGTTAAGTTGTAAATATCTACACCAACTTCACCATCTTTGGCTTCGTCATCGTTGACACGAACCACAATACGACCAGAGTCAACGTAATCCACCAAACCGCCACGACGTGCTTGCACTGTCGTACCAGAGTCAACTGCTACCGTACGCTCAATACCTGTACCAACCACGGCTTTTTCAGCACGTAGACATGGCACCGCTTGACGCTGCATGTTCGCACCCATCAATGCACGGTTCGCATCATCGTGTTCCAAGAATGGAATCAATGAAGCCGCAACAGATACAATTTGACCTGGCGCAACGTCCATATATTGAACGCGGTCTGGCTGAGTCATGGTGAACTCGTTGTGATGACGTGATGAAACCAAGTCTTCAACAAACATGTTCTTGCTATCTAAGTCTGTATTCGCTTGCGCGATCATGTACTGACTTTCTTCAATCGCTGAAAGATAGTCAATGGTGTCAGATACTTTATTGCCTTCAACACGGCGATACGGTGTTTCTAAGAAACCGTATTCGTTAGTACGTGCATACAATGCCAATGAGTTAATCAAACCAATGTTTGGACCCTCTGGCGTTTCAATAGGACACATACGACCATAGTGGGTTGAGTGAACGTCACGCACTTCAAAACCTGCACGTTCACGTGTCAAACCGCCTGGACCTAATGCCGAAATACGGCGTTTATGCGTAATTTCAGACAATGGATTGGTTTGATCCATAAATTGTGACAATTGGCTTGAACCAAAGAATTCACGAATTGCGCTAGATACCGGTTTAGCATTAATCAAGTCATGCGGCATCAAGTTATCTGATTCAGCTTGTGACAAACGCTCTTTAACAGCGCGCTCTACACGTACCAAACCTGTACGGAATTGATTCTCTGCCAACTCACCTACTGAACGAATACGACGATTACCTAAATGGTCAATATCATCAATCTCGCCACGGCCATTGCGCAACTCTAGCAATACGCCAATAACAGCAAGAATATCGTCATTTGAAAGAATGTATGCACCCTCAGCACCGCGTGGGCCGACCGTCTCGTAGAACTTACGCATCCAGTTTGATTGACGGTCTTCCGCTTTATCTGGGAATGCGCGACGGTTAAACTTCATGCGACCTACGCGTGACAAGTCATAACGATCTTCATTGAAGAATAGACCATTAAATAATGCCTCAACTGAATCTTCAGTTGGTGGCTCGCCTGGACGCATCATGCGGTAAATCGCAACACGCGCACTGTATTGGTCAGGAATTTCATCAATACGTAATGTTTGAGAGATATAGTCGCCGTGATCTAAGTCATTAGAATAAAGCGTGTTAATTTCGCCAACTTTTGCGTCGACTAGTTTTTCTAATAATGATTCTGTAATTTCATCATTGGCATTCGCTACGATTTCGCCAGTTTCTTTATCAACAATATTTTTACCAATCGCGCGACCTAGAATAAAGTCTTGCGGCACGGCAATTTTGCTCACGCCAGCTTTTTCCATATCACGGATATGTTTTACGGTAATACGTTTGTCTTTAGCCACTAATACTTCACCATCTTTAGCGACGATGTCGAACTTAGCCACTTCGCCACGTAGGCGATCTGGCACTAATGTGAACTCAACACCTTTTGCACTCACGTGGAAGGTATCGAAGTCAAAGAATGTAGCAATAATTTGTTCTGGCGTGTAACCAAGCGCTTTAAGCAAAATGGTCACTGGCATTTTACGGCGACGGTCAATACGGAAATACAAGTAATCTTTAGGATCAAACTCGAAATCTAGCCATGAGCCACGGTAGGGAATAATACGTGCTGAGAATAACAATTTGCCTGAGCTATGCGTTTTACCACGGTCATGCTCAAAGAACACGCCTGGGCTACGATGCAATTGTGAAACAATCACTCGCTCAGTACCGTTAATTACAAACGAGCCATTCTCTGTCATCAAAGGCAATTCGCCCATGTAAACTTCTTGCTCTTTCACTTCTTTAACCGTTGGTTTAGAAGCTTCTTTGTCCATAATAGTTAAACGGACTTTTACGCGCAAAGGTGCAGCGTAAGTTAAACCACGCTGCTGACACTCTTTCACATCAAACGGCTCAGCACCTAATTGATAACTTACGTAATCTAAACGTGCATTGCCAGAATGGCTGATGATAGGGAAAACTGAAGCGAAAGTTGACTGTAAGCCATCTTCTGTACGCTTATTTGCTGGAATTTCTGCTTGTAAGAATGCTTTATATGACTCTAATTGCATTGCAAGCAAGTATGGAATTTCTTGAACACTTTCGCGCTTGGCGAAACTTTTACGAAGGCGCTTCTTTTCGGTGAAGGAATAGCTCATTGCATCTCCTATTGTTTGAGGGCAGAAATTAAAATACTTGTTATAGAGTTGAATCTAAAACGTTGAAAGTATTTTTATTTCTAACTTCATGTTAAGTACGAAATTTAATTACATTTTGTTACATTTTTTACGCAGCTAGAAACGGCGAAGGCTGACGGTTTCCCGTCAGCCTAAATCACACTAAAACAAAGTGATTACTTGATTTCGCCAGTTGCACCAGCTTCAATCAATTTTTTCAATGCTGCATCAGCATCAGCTTTGTTTACGCCTTCTTTAACAGCTTTTGGTGCGCCATCAACTAAGTCTTTAGCTTCTTTCAAGCCTAAACCAGTTAATTCACGAACAGCTTTAATTGCGCTAACTTTTTGTTCGCCAGCCGTTAAAATAAACACTGTGAATTCAGTTTGCTCAGCTGCTGCTGCTGGAGCACCTGCAGCACCAGCTGCCACAGCTACTGCTGCTGCTGATACGCCAAATTTTTCTTCGATTTCTTTAATAAATGCTGTCAAATCTAAAACTGACATACTGCCTACTGCATCTAAAATTTCTGCATTTGTAATAGCCATTTTGAATATTTCCTATAATTTAATAATGTAGTTAAATGAATTAAGCTGCTTCTTTAGCATCACGAATTGCCGCCATCGCGCGAGCGAACTTGGTTGGCACTTCGTTGAGCGTACGAGCAAACTTAGCAAGCAACTCTTCACGGCTTAGTGTAGATGCTAAGGCTTGTACGCCAGCAACATCCATTAATTGATTCGGAATAGCACCCGCTTTAATCACGAACTTGTCGTTAGTTTTTGCAAAGTTGTTCAACACTTTAGCCGCAGCAACTGGGTCTGATGAAATACCAAACACCAATGGACCAATCATGCTGTCTGCTAATGCTGAAAATGCTGTGCCTTCAACTGCACGACGAACTAATGAGTTTTTCAACACACGTAGATACACGCCTGATTTTCTAGCATCCGCACGCAATACAGTCATGTTAGCCACGCCAATACCACGATACTCAGCAAGAACAATTGCTTGAGCTTCCGCAACTTGCGCGCTTACTTCAGCAACTACTGCTTTTTTCTCTGTAAGATTTAGACTCAAAGTCTTCTCCTTCCGTTAAAATCTCTGCCTAAATAATAAAATTAAAGAATAATAAAGTTATCACTAAAACAGAATCTGCTTTTAGCATTAGAAACACTAAAAACCATTTTACGGCGACCATTCACTGGGAGATACTTTTCCTGTTTAGGGATGCGCCATCTGCGTAGGGTTTAGCAAATTTAAAGCAGAGGTTAAAGCGCATATACTTACACAAGCACTTCTTCACCCACTTATAAACCGCTGACATTAAGCCCTTTCGGACACCTACGGTCTTTGATAACCCCATAGATTAGTCAAGTTAACTGACTAATCTATGAGCCCAAAGCCCTTTGCAATTGGACTTAGCTTAGAAAGTCCAATCATCATTCTTTATTAAGCTACTAAACTTGCTTGATCTACACGTACACCAGCACCCATTGTGCTAGAGATAGATAATTTCTTAAGGTAAACACCTTTTGTTGAAGCTGGTTTTGCTTTATTTAAAGCATCAACTAAAGCTAACAAGTTACCTTGCAACTGCTCAACGGTGAAAGAAGCACGGCCGATTGTACAGTGGATAATACCGCCTTTATCTGTACGGTATTGCACTTGACCAGCTTTTGCATTTTTAACAGCTGTAGCCGCATCAGGTGTTACAGTGCCTACTTTTGGATTTGGCATTAAACCACGTGGACCTAAAATTTGACCTAAAGCACCCACAATACGCATAGCGTCTGGTGTAGCAATAACGATATCAAAATCCATTACGCCAGCTTTAACTTGCTCAGCCAAGTCTTCAAAACCAACAATATCAGCACCTGCAGCTTTAGCCGCTTCAGCTTGCGCACCTTGTGCAAATACTGCAACGCGCGTTGTTTTACCTGTACCGTTAGGCAATACTAAAGCACCACGAACTAATTGGTCAGATTTACGTGCATCAATACCTAGATTCACAACAGCATCAATTGATTCATTGAATTTTGCAGTTGCATTTTCTTTAACGATAGTTAAGCCATCAGCCACTGGATAAAGTTTATTACGGTCAACTTTTGCACGTAGTGCATCAATTCTTTTAGCCATGTTATACACCCTCCACTTCAATACCCATACTACGTGCGCTACCTGCGATAGTACGCACCGCAGCATCTATATCTGACGCTGTTAAGTCAGGCATTTTTGTAGTTGCAATGTCTTCAGCTTGTTTGCGAGTAATTTTGCCCACTTTATTAGTATGTGGCGTAGGTGAACCTTTAGTGATATTCGCAGCTTTTTTGATCAAAATAGTCGCCGGAGGCGTTTTCATCACAAATGTGAAACTCTTATCAGCAAATGCTGTAATCACTACTGGAATTGGCAGGCCTGGCTCTACGCCTTGCGTTGCAGCATTAAATGCCTTACAGAATTCCATAATATTCAAACCGCGTTGACCCAATGCTGGACCGACTGGTGGACTTGGGTTGGCTTTACCTGCAGGGATCTGCAGCTTGATGTAGCCAATGACTTTCTTTGCCATGGTATAACTCCTAAAATGGGTAGTATCGCTAAATTACTTTAGCTCCCCGTTAAACATAATTACTTAAAATACAACGACTGACTAAACTTCTTTTTCGATTTGACTGAACTCAAGTTCAACTGGTGTTGAGCGTCCAAAAATTACCACTGACACATGTAACTTACTTTTCTCGTAGTTAACATCTTCAACATTGCCAGAAAAGTCTTTAAATGGGCCATCAACAATGCGCACTGACTCGCCTTTTTCAAAGGTAAGTTTTTGCGTAGGATTACTTTTACTATCATCAATGCGCTGCAAGATGATATCCACTTCCTTGTCCTTGATTGGGGTAGGCTTTTGGGCACTGCCTCCAATAAATGCTGTGACACGTGGCGTACTTTTAACCAGATGCCAACTTTCGTCAGTCATCGCCATTTGCACTAGCACATAACCTGGGTAAAGCTTGCGCTCAGAGATGGTTTTTTGACCAGCCTTCATCTCAATCACTTCTTCGATTGGAACTAGAATTTGACCAAATTGCTCTTGTAGACCAGTGCGAACGATGCGCTCTTCTAGCCCTTTTTGTACTGACTTCTCAAAACCTGAGAAAGCTTGCACCGCGTACCATTTCATACTCATTACGCGCCCCGTCCCATTAACCACTGCACCATAAATGCAAATCCAATATCAACCACCGCTAAGAATGCAGCCATAATCACCACCAATACAAACACTACCAAAGTAGTTTGTGTTGTTTCTTTACGTGTTGGCCACACGACCTTGCGCGCTTCAGCTACAGCCTCACCGATAAATACTAGTGACTGCTGACCAATAGGCGTTGTCCATAGCACTGCAATAGAAGCACTTAAGCCAGCAAGTACTGCGAGTATGCGCAACACGGTAGCTTTATCTGCCAGCAGGTAAAATCCTGCAATGCCTGCAGCGAGTAGCAAAAATGCCACCAACAACTTAATTTTGTTGATCATAATTTACTTAATTAGCGTTACTTAAATAATGTTTAAAACATCACTTCAAATTTGGCAGGCCAAGAGGGTGTCGAACCCCCAACCCTCGGTTTTGGAGACCGATACTCTACCAATTGAGCTATTGGCCTGTAGTTTAGGCTTAACGCCTCACAACTTAAAAAGCTACGCTGGGTTGTTAGCGTAGCTTTTTATTTAAAACTTCTTACTATTCAATAATTTTAGCCACAACACCAGCACCCACAGTACGACCACCTTCACGGATAGCGAAGCGTAAGCCTTCTTCCATCGCGATTGGGGAGATC
>JAYTRW010000001.1:0-2531 GCA_043745985.1 Methylotenera sp. | reverse complement strand
AAAATTCTATTATTTCCACACTTATAGCACACCCAACGCTAGCTATTGAAATGCATATCAATTACAACAATTTCCAATTTAGCTCTTGCCCCGCCCTCAACGGCACCAACACATCCAGCCCATCAAACGGCAAACTCTCAGGCACTTTCCAACTTTCTTTCACCAAAGTAATCTGTGCTTTATTTCTAGGTAAACCATAAAAATCTGCTCCATAAAAACTAGCAAAACCTTCTAACTTATCTATGGCGTCAACCGTTTCAAACGCCTCCACATATAGTTCTATGGCCGTATGAGCAGTATACATACCAGCACATCCGCAAGCCGCTTCTTTAGTGTGCTTTGCATGTGGCGCACTATCTGTACCTAAGAAAAATTTAGAGTTGCCAGAAGTGGCGGCTTTTACCAAAGCCACTCGATGCTCTTCGCGTTTCAATATTGGTAAACAATAATGATGCGGTTGTATGCCACCTTTAAACATGTCATTACGGTTCATCAATAAGTGGTGCGCGGTAATGGTTGCGGCGACATTGCTTGGCGCACTCATCACAAAATCTGCGGCATCTTTAGTGGTGATATGCTCAAACACGATTTTCAAAGCTGGGTATTTTTTTAATAGTGGAATCATATGGCGCTCAATGAATACGCGCTCTCTATCAAACACATCCACATCAGCATCGGTGACTTCGGCATGCGTTAACAGCGGCATACCGAGCTTTTCCATCGCATCTAATGCACTGGCGCATTTATCTAAACTGGTCACGCCAGAATCGCTATTGGTGGTTGCACCTGCAGGGTAAAGCTTCACACCGTGGATAATGCCACTGGCTTTTGCTTTGACTATTTCTTCCGCAGTGGTGTTGTCAGTTAAATACAAAGTCATTAATGGCTCAAATTGCAGACCAGCGGGTAGCGCATCGACAATACGCTGACGATAAGCTGCGGCTAATTCAGTCGTCGTGACTGGCGGACGCAGATTAGGCATGACAATAGCACGAGCAAATTGGCGAGCCGTATCTGGCAACACTGCTTTTAAGGCTGCTCCATCGCGTAAATGTAAGTGCCAGTCGTCTGGGCGCGTGATTTTAATTGAAGTCGTGGTAAGTGAGTTTGGAGTAGTCATATTTAAGCTTAACCAATTAATTTATTTAAGTATTTTCTTTGAGGTTTAATGCAAATTCGTACAACACATTTTTCTTTTCATGCGTAATTTCTGTGGCTAATTTTACCGCTTGTTTAAGCGGTAAATCGGCAAGTAATAGCTTCAGCACTCTGACTGTTTCTTCTGGAATCTCTTCTGATTCTTTTTCCGCAGCGGCTTCCACCAACAATACAAATTCGCCACGCTGTTGATTGGTATCGGCCTGCAACCAAGCACTGGCCTCACCCGCCGCACAAGTATAAAACGTTTCAAAAGTTTTAGTGAGTTCTCGGGCGAAAGTCAAACGGCGTTCATTGCCAAGTACACTTGCCAAGTCTTCTACACACTCCACAATGCGATGTGGCGCTTCGTAGAATACCAAAGTCACGGTTTGTGACTTTAAGCTCTCCAACACTTTACGCCGCGCGGCACCGCTGGCGGGTAAAAAACCGTGAAAGTGAAAGCCATTTTGCGTAATGCCAGAAGCTGACAAAGCTGCAATGACTGCACTCGCCCCCGGAATCGGTACAACCTTAACGCCCGCTTTGCGCACTAAGTCCACCACCACCGCGCCAGGGTCGCTAATGCCGGGCGTTCCAGCATCTGTGACTAAGGCTATATTTTCACCCGCCTGAAGTTGCTTCAGTAGCTTTTCTGCTGACTGATGTTCATTATGCTCATGCACGGCGATCAGTTTTTTACTAATGCCAAAATGCGATAGTAAACCAGAGGTGTGGCGCGTATCCTCAGCGGCAATCGCATCTACCGTTTTAAGTGTTTCCAAGCCGCGAATGGTCATATCACCCAAATTGCCGATGGGCGTTGCAACCACATATAATGTACCTATTGATTTAACCGCGCTCATGCAGACCAGCCATTTAATTTAAAATCGTTCATACTAGAAGTTTACAGCTTTAGCTAATATCTCGTCCATGAAATTAAGTCTATGAAATTAAGCAAAAATAACGCAGGACTTGAAGCAGAAAAATTAGCTGCAACTTTTTTGGTGAGTCATGGCCTTAAATTACTAGCGCAAAACTATCATTGTAAATACGGCGAAATTGATTTGATTATGAAAGACGCCAAAACTCTCGTGTTTATTGAAGTTAGGCTAAGATCAAACAGTCAGTTTGGCGGCGCTGGTGCTAGTATTACTCAACAAAAGCAGCAAAAACTCATTCTGACGGCACAACATTATTTACAGCAGCATGGCGACTGCCAATGCCGATTTGACGCCATCTTAATGAACAAAGCCGATGTTAGCCACATAGAGTGGGTTCGTAATGCATTTGACGCATAATAAGCGTATCATTCGCGAAAATGCTGCATTAAACAGCTGATGTAAAAAATATTAAAGCTTAAAAATATAAGTTAAAAACTAACCTAGGGGTTA